>CAYSXD010000204.1:0-4385 GCA_964434925.1 uncultured Spirochaetaceae bacterium | reverse complement strand
AGTTGAATTTTTCTTCCCAGTACACCGCCAGCCTTGTTTGTATCATCGACAACAATCTGTGCGGCCTTTGCTGTTGGAATACCGTATGAAGCAAGGTCACCCGACTGAGGGCCTGCGACACCGATCTTGATTGGTCCAGCTTTTTTCTTTGCACATCCTGTAATGACAAATATTGACATAACAAGAATAAGCACAATTAGTAGGAATTTTTTCATTACCATCTCCTTTTCTATTTTGATAAAGTTCTTTCCAGAATAAACGCAGAAACATAAATAATCAAGTAAAAACTGGGCTGATACCGGATAAAATGAGTTTTACACCAAAATATCATAAAATCTGTATATAATAATTGGACTTTTTTAAAAAAAATGAGTAGTTTGGTTGGGATTGCATTTTCATTACGGATAGAAGGAGAAAAAGGTGGCTGCGAAAGAAGATATACTGAAAGCACTCAGTGTGATCATTGATCCTGATTTTCATAAAGATATTGTATCGCTCGGGTTTGTGAAAAATATAACAGTGGATGGTTCCCGAGTGAGTTTTGATATCGAACTGACTACACCCGCCTGCCCGGTAAAAAATGAGTTTAAAGAAAATGCCAGAGAAGCTGTTCTTGCTCTGGACGGCGTTACGGATGTTCAGGTAAAAATGACTGCGAAGGAAGTTAAAAAGTCGGAGAAAAACAAAGACGGACTTGAGCATGTCCGTAATATACTTGCCATTGCTTCCTGTAAAGGAGGAGTGGGAAAATCCACTGTGGCGGCAAATGTAGCACGGGAGCTTTCAGCGCGTGGATTTAAAATAGGTCTGCTGGATGCCGATATTTTCGGACCCTCCGTTCCCACACTCTTTAATATCCACAAACCGGAAGTCGGCGCGGATGAGAAAAAACGTATGATTCCTCTGGAAAAAAACGGCCTTAAAATAATGTCCTTCGGGTTTTTTCTGGGAGACAGTCCCGCCATTTTACGCGGGCCTATTGTTTCCGGTTATATACAACAGTTGTTAACCGGGGTAGCCTGGGGAGAACTTGATTATCTTGTTATTGATATGCCCCCCGGCACCGGTGATATCCAGCTGACTATGACCCAGACAGTTCAGCTGAATGGAGCGGTAATGGTTACGACCCGTCAGGCACTTTCGCTGGTGGATGTTGCCAAAGGTATCGAGATGTTTGAAAAGGTCAATGTCCCTATGCTTGGTGTTGTAGAAAATATGTCATATTTTGACTGTGACGGATGCGGTAAGCGCCACTATATTTTCGGAGGAGACGAAGAAAATATAGTAACAAAAAAGTATGGCCTTGAAACGCTTATGCAGCTACCGATAAAGGTAGACAGCGGCATTACGGGGCATCTTGACAAGGAATTCTCCGACCCGGATATTGTTACGATGGTGGATAATATTGTCCGGGCAATTGGTAAAAATACCTTTAATAAAAATGCGACGCCGAAGTACGAGTATGATGATGAGAAAATTACCTTTATCTGGCCTGACGGGGTTAAATCTGAAGTTTCAAACCTTGATCTGAGGGCGGACTGCGGGTGTGCGCTCTGTGTCGATGAGTACACAGGAGAAAAACTGCTTCAGCGGGATTCCATTAAAAAGGGTATAAAACCTACGGAAATAACTCCCCTTGGCAATTACGCATTAAAAATTGTCTGGAACGACGGCCATAATTCAGGTATATATCCGTATAAACAAATCCGGTCTCTGGAGAATAAGATTTAATAATTATAGGGAGGGGAAAGCCTTCCCCCCGCTCCAAACCCGCTTATCCGCACAGCTTTTTCCGGCTGCCGCCGGGCTGTGCAGGCGGTTTTTCCGCTTCCCCTTCTTCCTCATTTTACAGGTTAATAAACTTAGTTTAATTAGTTAAGAATATATTGGAGAGTTGATTTTATTTTGTCTACCCTATATTCTTACCACAATGAAAATTACACGGCTTTATTCTGATAATAACGGTGAGACCCATTTTGAGGATATTGATATCCCGCTGCAGGACAATGGAAATATCGGACGTCTTTCGGATATTTTACCGGTTAACGGTATGATGCTGCGGGAAAATCCGGAGAATTATTTTTACGACTGGCACACGGCACCCCGGAAGCAGTATATTGTGATGCTCGAGGGACTGCTTGATGTACTGGTTAGTGATGGTGAACAGCGGAGTTTTTCTCCGGGAGATATTCTTCTTATTGAAGACCTTGAAGGGAGAGGGCACAAATCATGGGTACCCGATGGTAAACCCCGGAAGTCACTTTTTATTACCGTTTAAGAGTTTTGCATGAAAGTATAAGGAATGAGCGATGTTTAATCTTCCCATTTTAACAAATTTTCCAGTTGAAGGTAATGGTCAGAGTCAGCTTTTTACCTACGCGGCTCTGGCTGCCAGTCTGATTTATTTCTTTTTTTATTATAAAAAACATACAAAGGGGGACAGCCATCATGCGGCACAGAGAAGAACTTTGTATATTGAAAATCATTCCGATCTTTCCAATGAAATCCGGGATGCGATTTCTGAAGGGAAGATTGTCAAAGATATGAAAGAGGAAGAACTTTTTGCCAGTGTTGGGTTCCCCAAACGAAGAAAAATTCTTACCGCTGAACCTGCAAAAACCGAGGTTTTTACCTACCCCGGAATTGAAGTTTATATGCATATGGGAATTGTTCAGAAATGGAATTATCAGAAAAAAATACTCGGTCTCTAACAAAAAACGGTTGTTCGGAATATGGCCGGACTACCTCCGTTTTTTCTGTTTGTTTACGTGTCTTTTGAATGACTTGCACAGAGTCTTTTTTGTAGTGAGCGTGAGATCCGGTTATGCTTCATGGGGGGTAACCCAGAATAGGTGTAAAATGTAAATTGTATTGACATTTTACACCTATTTCGTTAAGGTTTATATATGATCCGAAGAGAAATATCTGAAAAAGTACTTGAATATGCAAAAAAATTCCCTGTAGTGACGATTACCGGCCCAAGGCAATCAGGTAAAACCACGCTTGCAAAGGCTCTGTTCCCTAAAAAACCTTACGTTTCTCTGGAAGAAGTAGATAACAGGAGATATGCACAAAACGATCCAAGAGGTTTTCTGGCACAGTATCCGGAGGGAGCGGTACTAGATGAAGCACAGCGGACTCCCGATCTATTTTCCTATATTCAAACTATTGTTGACAGTAAAAATGAAGAGGGGCTATTTATTATAACAGGAAGTCAGCAATTTGAAATGGTTTCCCGAATTACCCAGTCTCTGGCGGGCAGAACGGCACTGGTAACTCTTCTCCCTTTTACTTTGGATGAGGCTTATCCGGAAAAAGAGGACCTTAAGCTAGATGATGTGTTGTATACAGGTTTTCTACCACGAATTTTTGATAAGGATATAAATCCTTCCGATGTAGCAGAGTTCTACATTAATACGTATCTTGAACGGGATGTCAGACAAATTATCAATATAAAGGATATGACCCAATTTGAAGTTTTTTTACAATTATGTGCAGGAAGAACAGGGCAGCTTGTTAATTTTAATACTTTGAGTAATGAAACGGGAGTTAGTCATAATACAATAAAATCCTGGATTTCTGTTCTGGAAGCGAGTTATATTATAAAACTGCTTAGACCATATCATAAACGAATAAGCAGAAGGCTTGTTAAAACCCCTAAGCTCTATTTTCTGGATACAGGATTAGCTGCCAATTTAATTGGAATTAAATCTGCTGATCATATAAGAAATCATCCTTTAAAAGGACCTTTGTTTGAAACATATGTTGTTTCTGAACTCTTGAAGAAAAAACTTAACAGGGGAGAACGGGATAATCTCTTTTTTTATAAAGATCAAAAAGGGAATGAACTGGACATAATTCTTGACAATGGATTTGATCTGGATTTAATAGAGGTAAAACTATCCCAGACCTTAAATACAAGCTTCTTAAAAGGGTTTAAATATTTCCCCGAAATAGATAATTTCCATTACAGTGAACATTTAATTTACGGTGGAGATAAGAACAGTATGTTTTACAATGTCCATCTTCATGCCTGGAAAAAGATTGGTGAAAATTTAATTTCCCAATCAGAATAGAAATCTCCGACAGTACTCCCTGTGGCACCTGCTTTCCAATCAATGGTTTTTAACAGTATTCCCTATATGTATGAACAAAGTGAGAATAAGATATATTTCCCCCATGAAGTATTTTGTATTAGATGGAAACAAATTGGAGAATGCAAAATATTGCGATACTATAAAGATTGGGATATAAAAAAGCTGTCCGGATTATTCCGGACAGCTTCCAATTGAAACTCAAAAAACCTATTTCACTTCGTTGTACTCGCCAAAAGAATGGATTTTCCAGCGTACTCGTGTAGGAACAACTTCCACATGAACAAGTCT
>CAYSXD010000203.1:0-4444 GCA_964434925.1 uncultured Spirochaetaceae bacterium | reverse complement strand
GAAATCCTATAAAGCTCATAAAGGTCTAAACAGGATTGAACCGAAAGAATTATCATACGGAGTTTTCCTGTTTTTGCTCTTGACGATACAAACACTTCAATACTAAAATGTAATTAATTCATACAGGTTCCGTTTTACGCGGATAATAGGGAAGCAGGTGAAATGCCTGCACGGTCCCGCCACTGTATTGGGGTTTTGTTCTGTGTTTACCACTGTCAGACCACTAAATTGCTATGGAGTTATTCTTTGGTAGAAAAAATTAGTGATCGGGCGGGAAGGTGCGGACAATTATTCCCCTGAGTCAGGAGACCTGCCTGTGTGAAATACCCGTAATTGACCTGCGTGGGAACAGGCCAGGGTATGGATCCACGCATTAAACCTGTCGACCCATATCCTAAAAATCTTTTTTAGAGGTGTAGGATATGAAAAAACTGCCATTTATTACATTGTTTCTTCTCATCGGATCTCTTCTTTTAGCAGAAACAATTACCGTTACCGGTTCGTACGGGATAACAATTACCTTGCAAAAACCGGCAGAACGCATTGTTTCTATTGCCCCGAATATTACCGAAACCATTTTTGCCCTGGGAAAAGGGAATCTTCTCGTCGGGCGAACGGACTATGGCGATTTCCCTGCTGCGGCTTCCTCTGTTCAGAGTATTGGAAGTCTTACGGAACCGAATATCGAAAAAATTGCCGAGCTTATGCCCGATATTGTCATAGCTTCAACACATTTCAGGAAAGAGTCATCTGATAAACTGAAAAAACTCTCCATTAAAGTACTTATTTTAAAGGAAGATAAAACGTTTGACGGTGTGTATGAAACAATTCGCGACATTGCAAAAATTTCCGGTGCGGATAAAGCAGGTGAAACTCTAATAACAAAAATGCAGAAGAAGGTACATTCTGTTGAGAAAGCAGTACAGGGAAAACCCAAACCAAAGGTTTACTATGTTATAGGGTTTGGTGAGTACGGAGATTATACTGCCGGAGGTGATACGTTTATCGGGCAGATGATTTCAATGGCAGGAGGCAATAACATAGCTTCGAAGGTAAAAGGGTGGTCGTACAACCTGGAAAGTATTATTGCCGCTGATCCGGATATTATCATCTGCTCAAAATACTGGAATACAAAGAAAAATCTGATAAAGGCCAACGGCTATAAAGAACTCCGCGCGGTAAAACAGGATCATGTCTTTGAAATTGACAATAACCTGCTTGACCGCCAGGGTCCGAGACTGGCCGAAGGGTTACAGGCTCTGGCCCGTATTATTCATCCCGGAAGTTTTAAATAAGAAGATGGGCCGAGCCCGGAATATCAGATTACTTTCATTTACTCTGATTCTTTTAACACTGGGAGCGATTTTTTTCGCTGCCTCCGTAGGCAGCGCGGCAATTCCAGTGTCCAATGTAATACATATTCTTTCATCTCCTTCTTCGACGGGAGATACTTTTCCCCATTCTTTCCGGGTAATTGTTCTTTCCATCCGGCTGCCGAGAATAATTCTGTCTGTTATCGCGGGAATGGGTCTCGGCGTAAGCGGTGCAATTTTCCAGGGAATTTTCAGAAACCCCATGGCCAATCCCTATATTCTCGGCGTCTCTTCAGGATCAGCATTCGGTGTCGCCCTGGGTATGGCTTTCGGATTGGAAGCCTCCTTTCTCGGGATGGGAGCCATTCCGCTTACCGCCTTTTGCGGAGGTATTCTTACCGCTCTGTTTGTCTATTTTATTTCAGGAAACGGCAGGTCAATATTTTCTCTCCTCCTTTCAGGCATCGCAATGGGGTTCTTTCTCTCTGCCCTGATGTCTTTGGTTATGTACTTACACAGGGATCAGATAGAAAACATTATATACTGGTCAATGGGGAGCTTTAACGCTGCAAGCTGGAACAAAATATTTGTTGCGGGTCCCGTTATTATCTTCGGGTCCGTACTGCTTATGTTGTTTTCCCGTGATCTTAATGTAATGGCCCTCGGTGATGATACAGCCCTCAGTCTGGGAGTTTCCATCTGGAAAAAGAGACTATTCTTTTTAATTACATCAACTGTCATAACTGCTGCCGCTGTTTCGGTAAGTGGCGTCATAGGGTTTGTGGGATTAATTGTTCCGCATGCACTGCGTATTCTTACCGGTCCCGATCACCGGACACTGCTCCCCTTAAGTATGCTCTCCGGCGGGCTGTTTCTTCTTCTTGCCGACACTCTCGCACGAACGGTACTTTCTCCAACAGAACTGCCGGTCGGTATTATTACCTCTTTATTTGGAGCTCCTTTTTTTATCTACCTGCTGCATAATCAAAGAAGCAAACTCTCATGAATACAAAGGCAGTGAATACAGACCGGCTTACCTGGGGGTTCAATGGAAAGAAAATTCTGGAGGATATCAGCATATCTGTTCCAAGAGGATCGTTTACCGGTATCATAGGTCCCAATGGAGCGGGGAAAACAACAATGCTGAAACTCATACTCAGGCTTCTGTCTCCGGAGAAAAATACTGTCTTTATACAATCGGAAGATATAACATCCCTAACACGAAATGAAATTGCCCGGAAAGAGAGCTATGTCTCCCAGACTCTCAGTATGGATCTGGGGTTCACCGTTGAACAGATAGTTGCAATGGGACGTAATCCCTATATGGCACCTTTTTCCGGTGAAACTGATAAAGACAGCACAGCTATAAAAAAAGCCCTGCATGATACCCAGACTGAATATTTGAAAAATAAATATATTAATAGAATAAGCGGTGGTGAACTGCAGCGGGTCATTATTGCCCGGGCCCTGGCTCAGGAACCGGATATTCTTGCCCTGGATGAGCCTACGAACCATCTTGATTTGAACCATCAAATTAAAACCCTCTCTCTTATACGAGAACTCGCATGCAAGGAAAACATAACCGTCCTTGCAGTCCTGCATGACTTTAACCACGCGCTTGAATACTGTGATAACCTTATATTTCTAAATGAAGGAAAAGTAGAAGCATACGGCTGCCCTGCAGAGGTCATTTCTCCCGCAATCATGAAACGTATCTATCATCTTGAAGTTGTTATTCAAAAAAATCCCTTTACCGGAAAACCGTATATGATGGTGAACAGATGAAAACGTTAATAACCGGCGGGATTAAATCGGGTAAAAGCTCCTACGCTCTCTCCCTGGCTGACTCCTTTCAGGGAGAGAAACTTTTTATTGCAACGGCAACAGCTTTTGACGCTGAAATGAGAGAACGGATTAGACGGCATAGACAGGAACGCGATGTTTCCTTCAAAACAATTGAGGAACCACTCAACCTGAACATGGTTACCGGAGAAAACATTGTTCTTGACTGTTTAACAATGTGGATGAACAACCTGTTTTTGGGAGGGAAAGAGGAGAAATGGGAAGAAATTCTTACCCCTTTCCTCGATAACCTCACCAATAATGCCGTTATTGTAACGAATGAGGTAGGCCTCGGGAATATCCCTCCCGATGCAATGAGTAGAAAGTACAATACTTATCTGGCAGCAGCCAACAAACTCACTGCCGGGAAGGTTGACCGTGTTATTATGATGGTCGCGGGAATTCCGCTTGTATTAAAATGAGTAAACATGAAAAAAACCAGTATTGTCATTAATTCATTTCTCACCACAACCGCACTCCTTTCCCGTATTCCGCTCCCTTTTTTCTATACACCGGATTTTTCACTCTTTCCTCTTTTTATGCCTTGTACCGGTATTCTTTTTGCCACTATTCTCGGCAGCATTACTTTTGCCCCCGTTTTTATGCTTAAAACTCCTGCCGTTTCGGCTGCTCTGTTCCTTATGGTGCAGTATCTTATGTTTAATCTCTTCCATTTTGACGGGCTCCTCGATTCAGCGGATGCCCTTCTCTATTCCACAACAAAAGAAAAACGGCTGATAATTTTAAAGGATAAAAGTGCCGGCTCCTTTGCCCTTTTTACCGGGACCCTGTATCTTATGGTGAAATTTTTCCTGCTGAGAAGAGGAATCACAGATATCATGTCTCCCGCGCTAAGACCTCCTCATGGCCTTTTTATATTCGCGCTGCTTCTTGCATCGCTACCGGCGGGGCGTATGGCAGGAGCCATAGTGCCGGCGGCTACCACTTCGGCACGGACAGACGGGCTCGGGTTTTTGCTGCATAGATACAGCAAAAAAATGCTGCTGTCCGGTTTACTTCTTTCTGTTCTTATAATCCTGGGAGTACTTTCTTTATTCTTCGGAAATATGCTTTCTCTGCCATATATCTCCATTGTAATTGCAGCCCTATGCGCGGCTGTCACTACCGGAGCTTTAACCGCATGGATCTATAATCAGAAAATCGGCGGGTTTACCGGAGATGCCATTGGAATGGCAGTGGAACTGGGAGAGCTCATTTATCTTATTATTATTGTTGAATTCCTGACAAGAGTATAAGGGGTGAATGTTCACGGGGGAAATATTTCAGAT
>CAYSXD010000202.1:0-4479 GCA_964434925.1 uncultured Spirochaetaceae bacterium | reverse complement strand
CATTGGGGGAAGTGCAACGGTTGACGGCGGAATGGGAATGTTGGCGGCGAAGTAATAGTTCTTTCAATGGGCCCAAAAAGGGCTGCACTGACACTGAGAGAATCAATTGCCTGCGGAGCTGACCGGGGAGTCCTTCTTAACGGACGCCCTCTCGGCGGGTCGGACACCTATGCCACAAGCTATATTCTTTCACAAGCCATAAAAAAAATTGCGGATGTGGACCTGGTCATTTGCGGTAAACAGGCTGTGGATGGCGATACAGCCCAGGTCGGCCCCGGAATAGCCGCGCATCTGGGATGGCCGCAGGTAACATATGTTTCCAGATTTGTTGAATCAGGGGAATCTGAGCTTAAACTTGAAAGAATGCATGAATCGGGAAGTGATATAGGTATTGTAAAGTTTCCGGCTGTAATAACGGTTTTGAAAGATGTTAATATTCCAAGAATTCCCACGCTTAAGGGCAGGCTGTATTCCAGAAAAGTTGATATTACAATTTGGGATGAAACGGACATTAAAGCTGATCCTGAAAAAATTGGTCTCGGGGGGTCTCCAACAAGGGTAGTAACCACCAGAAAACCGGATGCCAGAGATAAGCATACTATTGTTTTGAATGGAAGTGCTTCCGATTCTGCAAGTAAATTAATGAAAATATTAAAATCAAGGATAGAACTTTGAAATCAGATAAAAGCAGGAGAAATATATGAAACTTACAGAATTAGATATTGCAGATAATTACAAAGATGTATGGGTTCTGGGCGAGGTTTCATACGGAGGTGTTCATAAAATAACCCTTGAACTCCTGGGAATTGCAAGAGAGCTTGCGGATAAACGTGCATCTTCAAACAGCAAGGTTGTGTGTCTTTTAATTGGCAATAAACTGGAAGGCCTTGAGAAAGAACTGTTTTCGCACAATGCCGATAAAGTAATAATGGTAGATGATGAATCTCTAAAATATTTTAACGATTCAATTTATTCGTCTGTTGTTTCCAGGCTTATAAAAAAGTATAAGCCTGAAATTCTTATTTCAGGTGCCACCAGTAAGGGAAGGAGTTTGATGCCCATGGTTGCTGTGAAAATCGAAACCGGTCTGACAGCAGATTGTACTGGTTTAGATATTGATACCGAATCCGGTTTACTTCTTCAAACACGTCCTGCCTATGGGGGGAATATTATTGCAACAATTAAATGTGAAAATCATAGACCTCAGATGAGTACTGTCAGGCAGGGTGTATTTAAAGCTAAACAGGCCGATAGAGTAAGAACGGGCGAGATAATTAAGGAATCTGTTCTGAATGAGGAGAAACAGACTCCCTTTACGGTAATATCCGAGGAAATGTATGCCGGTGATTCAAATATCAATCTTCACGATGCCAGTGTAATAGTTACAGGGGGAAGAGGAGTTAAAAGCTCTGAAGGCTTTAAGATATTACATGACCTGGCCAATGTTGTTGAGGGTGCTGTAGGTGCAACCAGAGCTACCATAGACTCCGGATGGATTTCATATTCTCATCAGGTAGGGCAGACCGGTCTTACAGTACAGCCTGAGGTATACATTGCATGCGGTGTTTCCGGACAGATTCAGCACCTGGTAGGGATGCAGTCCAGTAAATTTATAATAGCCATAAACAAGGATCCCGATGCTCCCATTATGAAACTGGCGGATGTAGCTATAGTTGGAGATCTTTTTGAAGTAGTTCCTGAAATTACCAGACTTCTGTCAACCTGATCTCCCACGACGACTGTTATTCTTACGGTACCTCTTATAAAAAAGGTACATAAAAAAACCCGCAGACTGCGGGTTTTTTTCGTAATAATACTGAATCTATCAGGCAGATTTATCAAAAAAATCAGCAGCTACTTCTGCAGCAGTTGCTGCATCTGCAGAGTAAATATCAGCTCCGATTGAGTCACAATAGTTCTGTGTAACAGGAGCACCTCCAATCATGATAGTTGTATTTTCACGCATCCCTGCATCTACGAAACCTTTTACAACATTTCCCATTTGTATCATTGTTGTTGTTAACAGGGCCGAACAGCAAATTAATTTTACATTTTCTTCTTTAGATCTTTCTATGTATTTTTCAGGAGCAGCATCAACACCAATATCAATAACCTCAATACCTTTACCTTCCATCATCATTCTTACAAGGTTTTTGCCAATATCATGAAGATCACCTTTTACTGTTCCCAGAATTGCTTTTCCTTTTGCTTCAACCCCCTCTTCCATGAGCAATGGTTTAAGGAGAGCAGCCCCCATATTCATAGCCCTGGCAGCAATAAGAACTTCCGGCACAAATACTTCATTGTTTTTAAATTTTACACCAACAATATTCATTCCGGACATCAGACCCTCTTCCAGGATGGTTTTTGCATCTATACCTTCATCAATTGCTTCCTGGATAAGAGTAACAACTTCCTTAGCCTGGCCTTTCTGAAGGGCCAGAGAACATTTTTCAAAATCTGCCATAATAGCTCCTAATGTATTTATTACAGATCTGGACCACGAGATCATTGCTTTTAAATGTATACAATAAGTCTCCTGGCTACGGATCATCCATTCCCATACCTTCCCGCCATACCACTCAATGCAAAGCATTCAATAGATCAGGCAGTGGATATAACAGGTCTGTTCCCGATTACAGTGACGGGCTCGCAGGGGAATCTCACCCCATTTCCTCCGGATATACACTATCTTTCATGTTTATTGTATCTGAAGTAATAATTGATGTATTTAACTTTCTTTATATTTTTTGTACTTATTCGTTATTCGTAATGCACCTCGTGGTTGTCAGATTCTAAAAATCCTCTGGTATCTCTGTATTTTCCGGGAGAACTGCCTGTAATTCTCTTAAATACTTTGGAAAAATAACTTTGATCTTCGTACCCAACCATTCCGGCAATGTCAACAAGTGGAATTCTGCTATTTCTGAGGAGCAACTTGCTTTTTTCAATCCTTAGTTTATTCAGATACTGGGTAAATTTCAATCCCGTCTGTTCCTTGAAAATCTTACTAAAGTATGCCGGGCTTAAAAATACCTCCGCGGCTACATCTTCCAAAGTAATTCTTTCAATGAAATTATTTCTTATATAATGAACAGATTTGTAGATTGCGTCAGTATGTTTTACCGATGTGAGGGTAAAGACAAGGTTACTGAACCTGACCATAATGGTGGACAGCCAGTATGACAGCTCTTCCACTTTTGTAAAGCTGTGAATTGAATTGAGGTATTTATAGTTCATGCCAAATATCTGTTCAACATCCGCCCCCCCCTCCAGAGCTGCTCTGGATAATAATACAACAAGTTCCAGAACTCTTGATTTAATTATATCAAAGTCATTTCCACTGGAAAAAAATATGCTGCCCAGTATTTCATTGAGTGTTTTTTTTGCCCCCTGAACATCTGCATTTGAAATCTGATTTAGCAGTTCCCGTTCCTTTTCAATGGGATACTTATTTTTTTTCTCAGGATTACATTCCATGGTCTTTAAATACTGGATATAGCTGCTTATTTCCGCCTGCTGTTCTACCGTTTCCCCCTGTTCCTCTATTGTATTATTAATGTCTGAAAGGAAGACTGCGGTAATAAAAAGAAGTTCGGATAAACTTTTTACTCTGGACGGGGAAATGATGGGTAAAGAAATTATTTGAGTTTTAAATTTATTCAGCTGATCTTCTGATACAATTTCTGTTTTAGGGAATTCGTTAAGAAGGAAATCCTCCTTGTTATAAGCCAATACCGGTCCGCAATGCAAACCGCCTTTTACAATACCGTCATCCATAATAGGTGATACCCAGTGCATAAGGGATAAAGAACAGAAATAAATATACTTCCCACCAAATCTCTCTGCCTGATATATACCATAAAGATGCATCTTTTCACATTCATTTTCTCTGGATGTTCCTTTACGGGAAATTTTACAATTTGTGCAAATGGAACTTCCCTCAGAATTGAAAATTTCTTTTCCTTCTGCATTAATCACAGTACAATTTATTCCGGTAGCTTCCTGATAGTCCTTTGATGTTTTAATTGCCATATTGAAATTAAATTCACCATTCATCAAATAAATACTAATATAAAGCCATCAATAACACAATCACAAATTTAATTTTTACAAAAAAGTGTCAATAATTACAATCTTTTACAATAGAAAAGGATTAGATTAATTTTTATCACAAGAGGGGGTAATGTATGGCAGAATTAAATTTAAAGATAATTGCGGAAAAGATAAATGACTCGGTACCAGGCACTCATAAATTATTTGAAGCGGATGATTTTGAAGGGCTGGTTAATCTTGCAAAAACACAGGCAGATCAGGGAGCTGAATATATTGATGTGAATATCGGCCCTCGCAGCCCTGAACTAATGTCTAAGCTTGTTAAGGCTATCCAAAATACAGTTTCTGTCCCCTTGTGTATTGATTCTCCTGACCTGGAAATCCAGAAAGCGGGCCTTGGCGCTTATGATCCGGAAAAAGCTT
>CAYSXD010000201.1:0-4504 GCA_964434925.1 uncultured Spirochaetaceae bacterium | reverse complement strand
GGATACTGAAACAGTTGAATCTTTAACGATACTGCCGGGACACTATAAAACAGGGGAAAATGAAACCTTTACAAAATTAACCATACGCAAAAATGAAATCATTTCAATTGTCGGACCAACCGGGTCGGGGAAAACCAGACTTCTCGGTGATATAGAATGGGCTGCACGAGGCGATACTCCAACAGGGAGAAGTATACTTATTAATGAGAGAGCACCTGATAAAAAATGGCGGTACTCCTCCTCTGAGAAACTGGTGGCTCAGCTCTCCCAGAATATGAATTTTGTCATGGACCTGAGTGTTTCAGAGTTTCTGGATCTACATGCTGAAAGCAGAATGGTCACCGACAGAGAAAATATTCTGCTAAGAATTATTGAGCAGGCGAACCTTCTTGCCGGAGAGCACTTTGATCCCGAGACGCCGATTACCGCTTTAAGCGGGGGACAGTCCCGTGCGCTGATGATTGCCGATACAGCTATTTTAAGCACATCTCCTATTATTCTGATAGACGAAATTGAAAACGCCGGAATAAACCGTAAAAAAGCCCTGGAACTTCTTATATCAGAAGGAAAAATTGTCCTTATGGCAACACATGACCCTATTCTGGCCCTTATGGGTCACAGGCGTATTGTTATTAAAAACGGTGGTATAGAAAAAGTTATTCAAACAACAGAGAAAGAACGTGAGATTTTAATAGAGATTGAAACAATGGATAAAAAAATACAATCCCTCAGACAGAAACTGCGAAACGGGGATGTACTTACAACGATAGAATAAATAAATTTTCAAGGAGATATTTATGGGTGTACACGATGGATGTTCGGGAAGTTTTGAAACCGGACAGGCAACAGTGGATAAGGTGCGGGCAATGGGGTTTGCCGAACAGTTTATACCGGTTCCGCTGGATATAACATGCGAAAGCTGCGGGAATACCTTTTCAATGGAAACATTTGAATTTCACTGCCCCGAATGCGGGACTGTCTATGGAGTTGTCCCCTGCCATGCATTTGATCCGGCAAATGTATCAAGCGCAGGAAAAGGATATTGATACAACGGTAGAGACGCAATAAATTGCATCTCTACCGTTTCAATTGATTTCCGGTTCATATACGACGACCGGTTGCTCTTTACCTTTTACCCTGCCCCGGTATTTCCGATTCCAGGTAAATCGGTCTTTAATGTGTACATAGGTTTGTTCGGAAACCAGAATTGACGTCCCTGATTTTTTATTGAGTGATTCGATTCTGGATGCGGTATTCACCGTGTCACCAATAGCAGTAAATTCTTTCTTTTTTCGAAACCCCAGATTTCCTACTATTACTTTTCCCGAATGAATTCCTATTCCGATTCTGAATTGATGATCAAATCTGCTCTCCAGGTAGTCATTAAATCTTCCCAGAGACTTAATCATTTTTATTGCTGCGGATACTGCCTGAAAAGCAGAACTTTCTTTGGATCCCGCGTCCAGCCCAAAAATAGCCATTATACCGTCACCCATATATTTATCTATATAACCGCCATAGCTATCTATATCGCTACCCAGTGTATCAAAATAACGATTTAAAATATGAACAATATCATATGGAAGGGATTTTTCAGAAAAGGACGTAAAGGATCTGATATCTGAAAAGAGTATTGTTGCTTCTATTTCCCTTCCCGCGTCATTAAGTTTCGAGCGTCCCTCATTAATTGCTACGGAAATATCCTCCGCATCCAGAACAAGACGCCGTACGGATATATCATCATCCACCGTTGTCTGACATGCCAGCCGTACTTCCGGTGAGAATCCTTTTATTTTAGCAAGGGCTGCTTCTTTTTCATTTCGCGGTATGCAGTGTTCAAGGCCTTCTGTAACAATAACACGGCAGGTCGAACACCTGGCTCTGCCTCCGCATACGTGGGTATGATCAATACCACTATCGAGAGATGCCTTCAGTAGTGAAATATCGGATTTTGTATCCACCAGTTTATCACCAATGAAATTTATTTCAACATCGACAGAACTTCCGGAAGCGGGTTGTTCCTGATGTTCATCAGGTAATGTCTCATCTGTTTCAGTTAAACTCCCGGTACCAATAAAGCGGGCAAGATAACTGTTTGTTTGATCGCTGCCAACACAGTTATCCGTATTGGCATCTTTTCCCTCACAGCTTCCATGTACGCAAAAATAAGCGGAATTATTTATGCTGCATTGTTCATACAGGGGACATGAAACGCAATTACAACCGTTTTGGATAATTTCACTGCTGCTTTCTCCTGAAGCACAGAATAAAGCTCCCATTTTATTACCCGGATAACTTGGGCATGTCCCACAGTAGTTCATACAGGTAAGTAAATTATCCAGATTCATTTCAATGGTCGGATGGGAACTCCCGGATGTAAGCCTCTTTGAACCCAGAGGACGGGCTTTCATTCTTTTTCTCATACCCCTGGGAATCATCAGTATCATTTTACGCATCACTGACATCATTATTTTTATCATAGGATATTATATACCAAAACTGCTTAAATTCAAAACAATTCTTTCCGGAATATTTTGGTATTATGGTTTCATCAAAGTGGTAGAGAGACTTGATTGACCGATAGAGACGCAAATTATTGCGTCTCTATCGGTCTGCCGCTGCCTTAAGACTTTTTTCCACTTCCATTTTTATTGCTTCATACGGGTAGGCACCGGTCAGCCGCATAATATCCACCCCCTTATAAAACATCATGATGGTTGGAATACTCTGAATTTTGTAGGTAGCCGCTATATTCTGCTTTTTATCCACATTTATTTTAATCGTAATAATTTTTCCTTTAAAATCACCTGCAACTCTTTTTATTGCCGGTGAAACCATCTTGCAGGGTCCGCACCAGTCAGCATAAAAATCCACCAGTACCGGTGTCCCTGATGACTCTATAAGTTCAAAAAAAGATTTTGGTAAATTGTTCATTATCCCTTTTTCCTTCCCGGGTTATTCCTTACCTGTATGGATATTTATAAATTAATCATAAAAAAGAAATTTGGCAAACATAATGAGCAGTAATATTTTTTATTTTGGAAGTCACTCAATAAATGAACAGTTTTCTTATCAAATTATCGAAGAATCAGTAAATTGACATTGTATTCTGTAAGGTTTTGTGGAGAAACTCATGGACCTTCTCACGTTCATTTTCCTTTAGTCCCGGATTAAAAATAAATATAAGAATTTTCGGGTTATCACTTCTACGGCCAAGAATAATACAATCTGTCTGAATAAGAATCCCTTTCAAATTAAGCTGAACCTCATGTATAATAGTTTTATTTTCAATGGGAACCTCCTCGGAAAATTTACACGCACATCCCACTGAACTTATATCCAGTATCTGACTAGTATAACTTGAATCCGTATGGGTAAAATTCATTTCAACGTTACGGATATTTTCACAATTTACTCGTACATACTTTCTGCGGCCTTTCGCTTCATTTACCTCAAGAACTTTTAATATAATATCTGTACTCTGCTTGAGACCCAGTTTCAGCCGTATAAATCCACATTCAACTCCAATCTCCATAAGGTATTTCTGTATTAATCCGGGATCATTGTTGTATGAAAGTATACCTATCTGCAGGCCTTTTACTTCCGGATCAGATCTTAGATTTTTTATATACCCCTCCCATTCAGACTCCTTCAATCCGTTATCTATATTAATAAAACAAATTACATTTTCAAATCGCTTAAAAATCCTGCCTGCCTTAAGGTGATCTTTCAGGAAATAGACTTCATATTCGTTCCTGAGGAGGAAAGATACCAACTCTTCCTGTATGACACTCGGTGGATAGAGAAAAAATATTTTTTTACCGGCTACTGCTTCACTCATGTTCTTATTCTAGATAAACTGCTCTGTGAATACAAGAGTATATCGTATAAATTATGCATTAGCGGCAAATCTTCATGGTACATTTAGGGGAGGTGCCAACAATTCAAGAACCTTTTCCGAGTTTCTGCTTGTCACAGATATTTCTTTCCGGTATAGTAGATATTATGATTAGGAATGTGATGATTGTTGATGATGACTTGAATGTACGTACCGCCCTGGCCCGGGAGCTGCGTTTTAACAATTTTAACACAATTCCTGCCGAAACCGGACTGGTTGCCATAAATAAACTTGAAAAGCAGGAAGTTGATTTAATTATAACCGATATACGTATGCCGGTAATGGACGGGGTCGAATTCATAAAGCAGATTACGTCAGAATATCCCGCAATTCAGATAATAATCCTCTCCGGTACGGTAACGAGGGACGTAATGGAAGCCATCAAGCCATACAGAGAAAATATTCTGGATGTAATAGCAAAACCATGGGATTCCGATAATCTTATAGCTCTTATTAAAGCTGCTACATCATAGACTGTTTCATCTCTGCCAGCATGGATTTATACAATCCTCCCTCCCCCTTCCACCATACGGGAGTTTCAGGATTCTCTGATTCCGATAATACGGTAACAGCCATGTGATCGAGACACTTCAGTGCAGTAATCAT
>CAYSXD010000200.1:0-4506 GCA_964434925.1 uncultured Spirochaetaceae bacterium | reverse complement strand
TGAGCCGTGAAGGGATCGAACCTTCGACCCGCAGATTAAGAGTCTGCTGCTCTCCCAGCTGAGCTAACGGCCCATTATAAAACCGAAATGCTTTTCTACGTTCGGCAGGCTCGAATCCTTCAGCTCCTATAAAGGAACTGTTTCTAAAAAAAGCATACATGTTTCTTTACGCCCGGTAGGATTCGAACCTGCGACCTACGGATTCGAAGTCCGTCGCTCTATCCAGCTGAGCTACGGGCGCAAAACTAAAAACGCCGAAAGGCGATCAGGGTGGATAACGGGTCTTGAACCCGCAACATCCAGAACCACAATCTGGCGCTCTACCAATTGAACTATATCCACCATCTTTTCAATTGCCACACTTTTTATAAAAAAAGCGTGTTCGTAATATGTCTATTTTTTCCTCTTTTGTCAAGATATGATTATGGTAAATCAATTTAAAAGTAGTGATACTCATTATTTCTGTGCTACAAATGTACATACAGTGGAAGGCCAGATAACTTCCCTGCCGGAAAGGGCTTGCAGAATGGTCTGTGTTATTTTCTCAGCAGTCTTTGAGTCTGTGCATTCAAAGAGTTTTTTCCCGTAACTGTATGAGTAAGAGGTCGGGTTGAACCATCTCTTAATATCCTCTGCGCCTATGATTCTTGTTTGAGTGTATTTTTTCTTTTTCATAGTTACTTTCGGAAAACCCACGCTGGAAAAAGATTTATACAGGTCATCCTCGTTCCAGCCAGTTAAGGGATTGCCTGCCGAATTATATACAAGGTCTTCCGTTTCTTGCAGTACTGCATTTTCTCCAGTGGTTAAAATATCTTTTTGAAGCAGTGCGGAAAGTCTCACAGCATGAGATGGAATAATTTCAGAGAGAACAATGATCCCTTCAGGACAGAGGAGTTTCCTGACGTAAGCAAGATATTCAGAGTGGTTCGAATGTCTGCGGGTAAGAACATTTCGCCCTAAAATTCTTTCAAAACACAACTTTTCAGGAAACGAATAATTTTCAACCGCTGTATTAATAATAAAAGGCCGTTGGATTTCATCAAGTCCTTCAGCATACTTCGTCAATAGCTCATATTCACTGTTTTTGAATTCCCCTTCTCCCGGATGGGCATAGACAATCCCTTCAGGTGTCTGTCTGCAAGCTTCCCAGACGAGTAACCCTGATCCGGCGTTAGGGATGAGAACACGGTGATGCGGACTGAGTTGTGCCTTATCAAAAATATCATTCTTAATATTTTTTAATATTTCATTACGCTGGATATTGAGTTTTTGCAGCCATACCTCACGAGAGTTGTTTTTCGGAGCGGTAGTGAGTATTTCGGGGAAAAGGGGAGAGGAAGCCTCCATATTTAACTCACGTTTCCGTAAAACTTCGTTTTTAATAGAACTTTCATAACCGGAGTTTGCGGGATGATAAAAAATTTCTCCTTTTAACGTATCGGGAAGATACTGCTGGGCGACCCAGTGGTCCTGATAGGCATGAGGGTACAGATATCCTTTCCCATGGCCAAACCCCTCACTGTCTCTTCCACCATCCTTTAAGTGATTGGGAACTGATGCTGTTTCTTCTGTTTCAACAGCCTTTAACGCATCAAAGAAACCAAGAGCTGAGTTCGATTTTGCAGCAGTAGCAAGATACAATGCTGCCTGTGTGAGATGGAAGCGTCCTTCAGGCATGCCGACCCGGTCAAAGGCTGCGGCGGCGGACGTTACCACACTCAGTGCTTTTGGATCGGCAAGCCCTATATCTTCAGAGGCACTGATCAGCATCCGCCGGAAAATAAACCTGGGATCTTCTCCCGCCCGCACCATCTTAGCCAGCCAGTAGAGTACCGCGTCAGGGTCACTCCCACGAATCGATTTAATTAAAGCACTGATAATATCAAAATGGTAGTCTCCTTCCTTATCATACAGGACTACTTTTTTCTGAATGCTTTCCTCGGCTGTTTCCAGTGATATATATATTTTACTACTTTTCGCCGGTGGAAAATGGTCCGGAGTTGTTTCTACTGCAAGCTGGATGGCATTGAGAAGGGACCGGGCATCACCGTTTGCTATGCCTACAACATGTTCGAGTGCTCCCCCTTCAAAGGTTACAGTGAAGTTTCCATATCCACGGGATGTATCGGAAAGAGCGGCATGTGCTATTTTTAACAGATCATCCCTGGTAAGTGTTTTTAGCTGGAATATTCTGCTCCGGCTCACTAAAGCCGAGTTTACCTCAAAGTAGGGGTTTTCAGTTGTCGCGCCAATAAGGATGATCGTCCCGTTTTCCACCCATGGCAGCAGTGCGTCCTGCTGGGCTTTGTTCCATCTGTGTATTTCATCGATAAAAAGTATCGTTTTTTTTTGATGGAGTGAGTAACGATCCTTTGCCTTATCAATCTCTTCGCGCAGCGTTTTTACCCCTGAAAGAACAGCATTCATTGTTGTAAAAATACTTTTAGTTGTTTGGGCGATAACACGCGCAAGTGTTGTTTTTCCCGTTCCCGGAGGTCCGTAGAAAATAAGTGAAGATAATTGGTCTGCCTGAATCATTCTTCTGAGAAGCCGGCCTTCGCCGACAATATGGTCCTGCCCCGCATATTCATCCAGATTCCGTGGGCGCATGCGGTAAGCGAGCGGCTGCTGCCCAGTGTCCTGTGATGATTCAAAAAGATTCATGGAAACAGTATAGTGAGATTGGGGGGACGGAGCAAGCAGTTCAATATATCCCCTTTTATTCCATACCTAACTGTTTTTGTCTTCTATTATGTCCAATTTAAACGAGATGTTTATTTTATCCAATCTGTGGTATAGTTCATATATAACTTTTTACAGGAGCATTAACTTTGATATACGATTATTCAATTTCACCAGAGACTAAATTTGTTCACACAATCGCAAATGGAAATTACAGTATCAAAGATATTAAAAAACTGGTAGAGATTATTACCAGTGATGAAAGATATAAGCCGGATTTTAATTCAATAATAGATATTCGGAAAGTTAAGTATACCCCTGTTATTAGTGAAATCCTGGAAATTTCTGATTTCATCATCACAATGAAAAACTCATTCAAAGCTAAAGTAGCCCTTGTAGTCAACGGGGAATTTCTCTACACCCTGTTTAAACTATCCGCAAATCGTTCAAAAAAGAATGGTATTAAATTCGATATATTTACTGACTTAGAAAAAGCAAAGAATTGGATAGCTGAATCATAAAATTATCCTCAGTACCCCCCCCGTAACAGCAGCCTTCGGCTCACTCCCTCCGCAAAGACAGCATACCACAAACCCATCGTACAGTGATAACTCCTAAAATTAATAAAACTTCCAGGTACCTATATTCAAAAACACAAAAACTTCCGCATTAGTCGATGAGAAAGGAAATCAGAATTGCTGGAATATTTATAATAAACTTTGGTTGAAAGAACAACAGAATAAAGGAAGTGTGCCTTCTAATTTCATTGGTGATTATGAGAACCGTCAAAGCTCAGCTGAGTTGAAAGAGCTGACAATTCCTTTTGATTTTGCTAAACCATCATCTTTGCTTAAATACCTAATTGGTTTGTTAAGAATAAAAAAGGATGATATTATTCTTGATTTCTTTGCTGGTTCTGGTTCTGCTTCTACAGCTCATGCTCCGTGATTTAGAGACGACCATGGACGGGAGTCCCTTAAACGTCCCGCTCCAACTGATCTTTGTTACGCAATATTGACAACATAAACTGCAGGTCAATCTAATAAATCTTAGGAATTAACCTATGTGTTTTTCTTGCATAGATACTGTACTCCTCGCCAAAATGATTCATGAGTAGCTTTTCTTCAATTTTTATTCTGTAAATATATCCAAATAAAATAGGAAAAAAAATAATTATAAAAGTTATCCAATTTGAGTATGTAATACTTAACCCGAAAAATGACATCAAAGCCCCGGTATACGAAGGATGACGAATATACTTGTATATTCCATTGTCTATAATTTTATGATTTTCTACGATAGTTAATGTAGTTGTAAATTGTTTCCCTAAAGTAAGTATTGCAGTCCACCTTACAGCTATTCCAGAAAGAATACATAGAAGTCCTATGTAACTAGTCAGAGGATATCCTCTGGAAAAACTTCCGATTCCGCTGTTCCCGCTTTTTACAGCTATATTGATACCAATACTTATGCTTAGGATATTTATAATCCACAGAATTAATGAGTTGGACTTATCGAAATCTTTTGATTTATTCTTGGCACGTCTTCGAATACTTAAGAGAATTTCTGATGCAATCCATAATATACAAATTATCTGGACAAGGGCGTTTACTATAGTCATAAAATCATCATCCTTTCAAACTGATAGAAAATGCGACAGACTTGATAATCTTTTTCACATGTATCTACAATTGCGCATTATTAAACTTCAACAAAATATCCACCGTTTCCGGGCAAGGACGCCCGGTCCCGCATGGTCTGTCGCCTAACTTGTGGGTATCAGCAGTTTTTGTTCATTAAAAATGACCACCCACTTATTCA
>CAYSXD010000199.1:0-4581 GCA_964434925.1 uncultured Spirochaetaceae bacterium | reverse complement strand
CTTACTGCTGATGATTTGAAGTATCTGGTAGATCAATATAAGAAAGCATATAAATTAAAATTAAAAAAAGCCTTCCCTCAGGATCCAATTGAACAGCTTAATGCGGCTATTGATGCTGTTTTCGGTTCATGGAATAATGAAAAAGCAATTAAGTATAGAAAATTAAACAGTATTACCGGGTTGTTGGGGACAGCAGTGAATGTTCAGTCCATGGTTTTTGGAAATTTTGGTGATGATTCCGGTACGGGAGTTTGCTTTTCACGGGATCCTTCAACCGGGAAAAAGGTATTTTATGGGGAATTTCTTATGAATGCCCAGGGGGAGGATGTTGTCGCCGGTATCAGGACTCCTCAAACAATTACTTCTCTGAAAAAACAGAATACTGAAGTATATAAACAACTTGTTGCGATTAAAGACAGACTGGAACAGCATTATCGTGATATGCAGGATATGGAATTTACTATTCAGCAGGGAAAACTTTTTATACTACAGACAAGAAATGGTAAAAGGACAGGCCCTGCCGCGTTAAAATGCGCTGTCGATATGGTAAAAGAAAAACTTATCACGAAAGAGGAAGCGATTTTCCGGGTAACTCCCGGGCAGCTGGATCAGCTCTTTCATCCGATGATTAATCCTAAAACGAAAAAATCTTTGAACGTTATTGCAAAGGGACTTAATGCTTCTCCCGGAGCCGCGGCAGGGCAGATAGTTTTTACTGCCGAGGACGCTGAGAAATGGGCTAAAGATGGAAAGAAGGTGCTTCTTGTAAGAAAGGAAACCTCACCTGAAGATATAGGCGGTATGGATGCTGCTCAGGGTATTCTTACTTCAACCGGTGGTATGACAAGTCACGCTGCAGTTGTTGCCAGAGGTATGGGAAGACCATGCGTAGCTGGTTGCAGAGAAGTTGTCGTATCCGGAAAAGCAATGAAAGTTGGAGAGAAAAAGTATAAAGAAGGTGACCTTATAACTATTGACGGAAGTACCGGGGAAGTTTTTCCCGGGGAAGTTGAGCTGATAAATCCGGTAGTTACAAAAGATCTTTCCACATTTCTCGTATGGGCTGATGATATTCGTCACAGTGCTGTTAGAGAGGGAATAAAAGGAAAAGGTTTTTTTGTACGAACGAATGCGGATCAGCCGGGAGACGCAAAAATTGCACGTAATTTCGGAGCGGAAGGTATTGGCCTCTGTCGTACGGAGCATATGTTCTTTGATTCCGGGAAACTGGAAATATTTCAGGAGATGATTGTTGCGGAAGACCTTGAGGCGAGGAGGAAAGCATTAAAAAAACTCCTGCCTCTACAGAAAAAAGATTTTAAAGGAATCTTTAAAGCTATGGATGGTCTGCCGGTAACCATACGGCTGCTTGATCCTCCGCTACATGAATTTATTCCAAAAACGAGCTCGGAAGTTAAAGACCTGGCGGGAAAATTGGGTATTAAACCAGCTGATCTTAAAAAGAAAGCAGACAGTCTTCATGAGTTAAATCCGATGCTGGGTCATAGAGGCTGCAGACTGGGAATTACTTATCCGGAAATTTACGATATGCAGGTTGAGGCAATTATGTCAGCGGCTTGTGAAATCGTAAAGACGAAGGGTAAGGTGGAACCTGAGATTATGATTCCTCTTGTTGGAACTACAAAAGAGCTTGAAATTTTACGTACGAATGCTAAAAAAGTTATTGCCCGGGTTTTTAAAAAGAAGGGAATGAAAATTGCCTATAAAATTGGAACAATGATTGAAATACCACGGGCTGCTTTGACAGCCGACAGCATAGCTGAAGAAGCCGACTTCTTCTCTTTTGGAACAAATGATCTTACCCAGATGACTTTCGGATACTCCCGTGATGATATTGGAAGTTTTATTGGTGATTATCTGGATCAGAATGTTCTGGAAAAGGATCCCTTCCAGACACTGGACACAGTTGGTGTTGGTTCTCTTATTGATCTGGCTGTAGCAAAAGGCCGAAGTGTGAAAGAAAATATGAAAATGGGGATTTGTGGTGAACATGGAGGAGATCCTGATTCTATCAGATTCTGCTATAAAACAGGACTGAATTATGTTTCCTGTTCTCCCTACCGTGTGCCGATAGCTCGTCTGGCGGCTGCGCAGTCTGTGCTTGAATCATCAGGGAAAAAATAATTCAGGTTTAGACAGATACTAAAAAATTCACACTGCCCGGTTTATTTCCGGGCAGTTTTTTATTAAGGTGGTAAAAGGTGATAAGTGCTAATAATATAACTCTGGTATTTGGAGAGAGAGCTCTTTTCAAAGATGTAAATATTAAATTTACTCCGGGAAATTGTTACGGTGTTATTGGAGCGAATGGTGCGGGGAAAACGACATTTTTAAACATACTTTCAGGAGAAATTGAACAGGATTCCGGAGATATATTTATAACTTCCGGTGAACGGCTGGCTGTGCTTCAGCAGGACCATTTTGCTTACGATGAATACTCAGTCATGCATACAGTAATTATGGGTTACAAAAAACTCTATAAAATTATGATTGAACGTGAGAAAATCTACGCGAAAGAAGATTTTTCGGAAGAGGACGGGTTGCGGGCTGCCGATCTTGAAAGTGATTTTTCTGAACTTAACGGATGGGAATCAGAATCAGAAGCGGCTCAGATTCTGGCTGGTCTTGGAATAGGTGTCGACCTTTATGAAAAAAAGATGAAGGAACTTGAAGGTGGCCAAAAAGTCAGAGTACTGCTCGCACAGGCTCTTTTCGGCAACCCCGATATTCTCCTTCTTGATGAACCAACAAACCATCTGGATCTTGAATCAATAGCCTGGCTGGAGGAATTTCTTTATAAATTTCAGAATACGGTAATTGTTGTTTCCCATGACCGTCACTTTCTTAATAAAGTCTGCACTCATGTTGCAGATATAGATTTTGGGAAAATACAGTTGTATGTTGGTAATTACGATTTCTGGTATATGGCAAGTCAGCTTGCAAATAAGCAGAAGAAGGATGATAAAAAGAAACGGGAAGAGAAAATTGCTGAATTAAAATCGTTTATCCAGAGGTTCAGCGCGAATGCTTCAAAATCCAAACAGGCAACAAGCCGAAAAAAACTTATAGATAAACTTACCATAGATGACATCAAACCAACATCAAGAAGGTTCCCCTATATAAATTTTAAATCAGAAAGAGAGTGCGGGAAAAATATTCTGGAAATAAAGAATTTATCCTGTACAGTAGATGGTCAAAAAGTTCTTAATAATTTTAATCTAAACGTAAATAAAGGGGACAAAATTGCATTTGTCGGGCCTGATCATCTGGCAAAAACAACCCTTTTCCAAATAATCACCGGAGAAATAGAAGATTTTCAGGGAAGCTTTGATTGGGGAGTTACCATTTCATTTTCCTACTATCCAAAGGATAATACCAAATATTTTGAGACGGATTACAATCTTACCGAATGGCTCAGTCAGTACTCGAAAGATGAAGATGAAGCCTATGTTCGAAGTTTCCTCGGTCGAATGCTTTTTTCCGGTGAAGAAGGATTAAAGAAAGTAAAAGTGCTTTCCGGAGGAGAAAAAGTCCGCTGTATGCTGGCTAAAATGATGCAGGAGGGGAGCAATGTTCTGGTTTTTGATGAACCTACAAACCATCTTGACCTTGAATCAATTACCGCGCTAAATAACGGTCTTATTGATTTTAAGGAAGCGCTTCTCCTTACCAGTCATGACCATCAGTTTGTGGATTCCGTTGCAAATAGGATAATAGAATTTACACCCGGCGGTATCATTGACCGTTACATGAAGTTTGATGATTATCTTTCCAGCGAAGAGGTAAAAGCGGTACGAGATAAAATGTACGTTCATCATTCACGATTGACAATATGATATAAGGGGATGATATAAGGGGACGGAGGAATAGAAATAGGAGAGAATAGGGAGGTGTATCTATATTATATATATTTATTATTAAGGGACGGAGCATAAATTTAGATGGTAAGATTGTGGATTTATGGATTTATAGAAAGAACTCTCAATTGGATAAAAAATTTTGGTAAACTCAATAAAATATGAAATGAAATATACTTAACCTTGAGCTGTTGTATTAGATGTGTTGTCCTTTGGATTCTTCATGCAAACGAGTGTTGAAGTCGGGGAATTTTTGTTTTTTCCGCAGTAAGTACGGTTTATTGGTTAATCCTAATTCTGAATAAAGTTCTGAACTATTTTACTTTATTTCTGCCCATATTTTACGAAGAATTCTGTTTGGCGGCCTTTCTATAATATCCAAAATCCCATTTTGTATAGTGTAAATGCCGTTATAAGTATACTCAGTGGCATATTCTACCATTTTTGCGTTTACAGGATTATTTGAAATATAGATAAAGGTGTTTAGGTATTGTTTGAACGATTCTATTATTTTACTTTTAAATCGGTCGTACCATACATGACCGTTCAAACCAAACATTTTGTTATACTTTTGAGCGAATACACTCAGTATCCATTGCATTATAGAGGATAAGCTTTCACCTTGTAGAGGTTTGATAATAAAGTGAATATGATTGGTCATAATGCAGTAATTTTTAATAATGAAATGATGCTTCTTTTTTGC
>CAYSXD010000198.1:0-4584 GCA_964434925.1 uncultured Spirochaetaceae bacterium | reverse complement strand
AGAGGTCCAACATATTCAAACCCAAGTTCAGAAAAAAGCGTTTCGTGGAAGAATACTGCCTTTACCCCTTTTTTCAACCTCATAACAGTCTGAAATATTTTGTAACCGAAAAGTGGAATCTTTAAAAGCCCTTCATCTATCATATCACGAATACGCTGATAACTTCTCGTGGCAGTAAGTCTGCTTATAAATGAAGTGCCTTTTGATATATTTGAATGAGAAGAAAAACCACCGACATTTTTACTTATGGACATATTATTATCGTTAAAAATTACAATTAAATCATTTTTCAGTTGTCCCGCATGATTTAAAGCTTCAAAAGCCATCCCTCCGGTTAGAGCTCCATCCCCAATAACAGCAATTACCTTTCCGTAATTCTTCTGCAGCCGCTTTCCTTTAAGAATTCCGAGTGCCGCTGAAATTGATGTTGAGGCATGACCCGTTTCCACCGGATCGTGCACACTTTCACTTCTCTTTGGGAATCCGCTTAAACCATCCTTCCGGCGAATGGTACCAAACTGCTCATTACGGCCGGTTAAAATTTTATGTGCGTAACACTGATGCCCTACATCCCACACGAACTGATCTTCAGGTGAATTAAAAACACGATGAAGAGCAATAGTGAGCTCAACAACACCAAGATTTGAGGCAAGGTGTCCTCCGTTTTTATGGGTAACCTCGATAATACGATCCCGAACTTCCCTGGCAAGCAGAGGCAGCTCCGAAGGGAGGAGATCTTTAACATCTTTTGGTGATTTAATACGGCTAAGAATTGTTTCTGGTTCCATTATTTCGTATTGTAACGCATAAGCGGGGGAATATCTAAAAAATCAGGATTTCAAAAGAATTATTTATAACTCTCATGAAATCCCCTGTACATAACGACAAATCACTATTTGTTTTTATGTCTGTTTTTCCTTAGTTTTTTCTTTCTCTTATGAGTTGCAATTTTATGCCTTTTCCGCTTTCTTCCACAGGGCACTGCCTTCGCTCCTTATCTCACACTTTTTCTGAGTGTGAGGAAATATCATGTCATTGGATTATGCAAATAGAACAGGAGGTAGTCAAGAGGGTAAAGCCGCAATAGCACTTGAATCGTACTTAATTCGTGTCTAATATTGCATTCTTGGCGATCTGAATATATAGTACAGACTGATGGAACAGATTGGTAATGAAATCAGATTATATTCGACAATTAAAGAAATTAATACTCTCTTACAGGATAGGTACAGGAAAGAGGGAGAGTATACACGCCATTATAATCAAAATGAGGAATTTTTTCTTAAACTATCCGAATCATTTACAATACCCCAGTTTCCTATTCATCATGAGGTAACCAATCCAAAACCGAAAATCGAATATGTATCCGCATTAACAACCTTCCTCGGCCAGATAGTTCCAATGATACCTTCAGTTTTTACCAGAATGACTTATTTCTTTGACCCTGCTGAAATCTTTCATCCTTCTTTTTACCAGATCCTTAAATATAAAGAGCAGTTATATCTGAATCTTCTCCGGCTGGATTTAACATTCCGGCCAAATGATAGTGAGTTACTGGAAAGGGGAACAAACGACAGAACAAATCTTTTTACCACTCGTAAACTTTTTATGGAATGTGACCTTCTGCCTCTGCGGGAAATTATAGTGGAAAAAGGGATAGCAAAATCGTTTATTGTTAAACAGAATATTTCCAGGACATGGCTTGGAGAAACAGGCAGGGGATACTACATCGAAGGGATCTGGATGGATACGGAATTGACAAAATTTCTTTCAAAACTATTTATTCCTGAGGAAAAAACAACATATCCCTATTATCCCTTTACCTGCAAATATCGGACGTTGTGTCATACACTTATTGATTTCTCACCGGACGGAAGGAAAAAACACCTTATTTATCTTCATAAAGCGGAGGAAATTGTTCTTCCGGAAATAGATAAAATTCAAAATGCTCTTAATAATATACCATTCTCCCGGGACTTACCTGAATTCAGGCAGCTTAAGATGCACATCCCCCCCTACTGGGAAAATGTATGGAAGCAGATAACGGTAAACCGGTACCTTAATGACTGTGATATGAAGGAATTTTCCATTGAATTTTAGTAAACATGATCTAAAAAACAGTAAAATCACTATAATGGGGCTGGGGCTCCACGGAGGAGGACTTGCTTCAGCTATTTTTTTCGCTGAGAGAGGTGCCTGTGTTACGGTAACGGACCTTAGATCAAAAGAAGTTCTTGGACCTACTCTGGAAAAATTAAAGGCTTATGACCTCTCCTTCACCTTTGGTGAACATATAATTAAAGATTTCAGTACTGCAGATATTGTTATAAAAAATCCTGCTGTTCCAGCCTCTTCTCCATTTCTAAAAACCGCAAAATGTGTGGAAACAGATATATCTGTTTTTCTTGCATTAAATAAACGTCCGGTTATTGCTGTAACAGGGAGCAAGGGGAAATCTACAATCGTCTCAGCTATCTATCATATACTAAAGAAACGCTTTCCCGATACAAAACTAGGGGGTAATATAACTGTATCTCCCCTAACCTTTGTGGATGACTGCACCAAAGAATCGGATAGTCCTGTTATTCTTGAACTCTCATCCTGGCAGCTCGCGGATCTGAAAGGTAAAAACCTGCTGCTGCCTAAAACAGCGGTTATTACAAATATCATGCCAGATCACCAGAACAGATATTCCTGTATGAAAGATTATATCGAGGACAAAAAACTCATTTATCATGATATGAACAGCAGTAGTCATCTTGTATGTAATTTTGATGAAGCGACTGGAAGGGAATTCGCCTCTGAATCGAGGGCAACAACCTTTTTTGTTTCAAAAACTCTTCTTCCTCACGATGTAGATGGAGTTTTTTTAACAAACGGATTCGGTTTTATTCAAAAAGATGGAATAATAAAAAAGATTCTCCCTCCAAAAACAATTCTCAAAGGGAAACACAACAAACTGAACCTTCTGTTTGCCGCTTCTGTTCTTCATTTTGAAGGGCTTGATAATGGTTTTATAAGCAGGGAGCTTTCATGTTTTACAGGAATTCCTCACAGAATGGAAAAAATAGCAACTATAAACGGCGTAACATGGTACAACGACAGTGCATCTACCATTCCCCAGGCTACAGCAGCAGCTTTACAAAGTGTTTCCGGGCATATACAGCTCATATGCGGCGGTACGGATAAGAAACTGAATTTTGATGGATTTGCAGCTGTAGTAAGTATTCCGGACATGACCTATCTTCTTGAAGGAACTGCGACAAACAGGATGATCCAAATTCTGGAAGAAGCGGAAGTCCCTTTCAAAGGGCCATTTACAAGTTTACAGGAAGCTGTTACTGCGGCTTATCGGGATAGTGTACATGGGAACTCCGTCCTTTTCTCCCCTGGAGCAACCTCCTTCGGGATGTTCCTGAACGAATTTGACCGGGGTGACCGATTCAGGGAAATGGTGCAGAAACTCAATACATAAAATCATGAGTAATCCAATACATATCCAGGTATTACCAAAAACAGGTACATTCTAGATCCTTTCTAATTGTTCAATAAATTTATTCCGTATATTACGGGGTATTTTTCTGTAAAATTCCAGGTTATTTATAGTCTTAAAATCCTTTGATGCATTAAAAAGCTGGCTTTTTGTCATTACCAGATTAGGCGGTACATTGAGCTCCCTGGCAATCTCTTCCCGTATCTCAAATATCTTTTTCAGAAGATTTTTCTCAGCTGACCTCAATTTCCTATACTCAAACGACTTTAATATTCCGGGTATTGTTTCCCGATCGAAATCTACTGTTTTTTTAATTATGCTGTAAATCAGTTCTTCGGTTTTACAGCTCTTTTCTATCAATTCAAAAAGCTTTTTCTTTAACACAAACAAATGCTCAACATCAGATAAAGCATATTGCATTGCATCTTTATCTACAGGTCTCAGTGTCCAGTTATATCTCTGAAACCGCTTTTTCTTTAAAACAGTAATTCCCAATAATCTGTATATAACAGCGTCCAGTCCCTTTCTTTCAAAATCAAGGAGATCAACCAATATCTTAAGATCATAAACTGCCTGCATTTTTATTCCATACTGTTTATATAAAAGCTTTGAATCGGAATTGGCATCATAAAATATTTTCATTATATTTCGATCTTCAAGAGTTTTTGCCAGTTCCCCTCTGCTTATTTCAAAGGGATCAATAACAAAATATTTATCACCGTCATAGATCTGTATAAGGCAAAGTGTTTCACCATAAATATGGAGGTTGTATTCACCCTCAAAATCCATGGAAACAATCGTAATATCATTGTGATCGAGGTGTTTTCTATATTTTATTAAATCGTCATCAGATTTAATTAATGTATATTCTTTCATGAATGTAACTCCGGTTTTAATTGCCCAGCCCTGGTTACGGCTGATAAAAGATACTTCGTAGAGAATAATAGGTCAATGGCCCGTGTTCCTGCCTGGGCCTGAAAGCAGTAGAGACGATGCATGCATCGTCTCTACTGCTTTGTATTTTTATTGCAATTCCTTTGCCTCTTCAATTATCTTCTGTGCAGAAACTGTCATTTTTCCGGTTTTTCGGA
>CAYSXD010000197.1:1433-4675 GCA_964434925.1 uncultured Spirochaetaceae bacterium | reverse complement strand
GCTTCATTTTCAAGCAAAGGACCTGTTATCTCAATGTTCCGGCGGCTGTGGCTAAAGACCTCTCTGCACGACAGCTGCAGCGTCTCATTTGAGGGGTCGTCTCCTGTCATTTCATAGAGTTTTTCTTCACTTAACCCGTAAACAAGATGCTTTACTCCCGCCCAGTGAATTGCTCCCGAGCACATGGCACAGGGTTCAGCACTTGAATATATGGTACATTGCTCCAGAAATGCTTTATTAAAACGCATTGAGGCTAACCGTATGAGATTTGTTTCAGCGTGTCCCGTTACATCTTTAGTAGTTTCAACGCTGTTCTGCGCGCGTAAAACTATTTTTCCCTGTGCATCAGCAAGCACTGCGCCGAAAGGATGATTTCCGTTTTTTACAGAATTTTCGGATTCCCGTATCGCTTCTTTCAAACAGGCTATATCATATTCTCTCAGAATTTCACTCATAGGTACTCCTCACGTGTTAGTATAACGATATTTAAAAGGTTTTTATACATGCCGGATTGTCTTCTTTCGGAATAACCGCCCGTCAATGACGAGTAGGCCGGAAGTTATTAAAATCAACCCTCCAAAGGTCCGCCATCCGGGGGATTCGTCGAGGAACAGAATGCCAAGTACCAATGCTGTCACCGGAATAAGAAAGGTAACAAGAAGAATATTTGTTGACCCAACCCGGGCAAGGAGGGCATAGTAGATAAGATATGCCAATGCTGTGCTGAGGAACACTAATCCGATGAGCGCAAGAATAGCATGCGGATGCAGTGTTATTGTCCATGGCTTATCAACCAGCAAAACAAGTGGCAGAAGAAATAATGATGAAGTGCTCAGCATTCCGGCAGCCAGAACCTTTGGGGATATATTTTTAAAACGCTGTCCATAGGTTGCTCCGATGGCGTAGCACAATGCGGCGGATACAACGGCAAGCATTCCCTGCAATGAGCCCGGACTGGTTACTGAGAAAGATGTACTTACAAGAAGGAATACGCCGGCGCCGCCAATTAGAAGGCCGGTTATTTTGTTTTTTGTAAGTCGATCCTGACGGGTAACAAAGTGCCCAATCAGCGCACTGAAGAAAGGTGCTGAAGCATTAATAACAGAGGCCTGTCCTCCTTCAATATACTGCTGCCCCCATACAATAAGGCTGAAAGGAACAAAGTTGTTAAAAATACCAAGAACGATAAAACCAGTAATTATCTGCCGGGAAAGTGTAACTTTTTCAGACGTTAAGCCAATGAAAAGCCAGAGAAGAACAGCTCCGCCACTCACCCGAATAAATACGAGGGTAAATGGCGCAATGTCGGTGAGAATTACCGCATTGAAAAAGAAGGAGGCTCCCCAGAGAAGGGAAAGAATGAGAAGGAGAATCCAGTCTGTTACTTTCATTACCTGTACTCCAGAGTAAGTCCCGATCCGACTTCCTGCAGTTCGGTGACAATGGATAACTTTATTCTCAAACGAACGAGTGAAGCGGGCCAACTTGTTGGTACTGTTTTCGAGAGAGTGCAGAGAACGAAGGGTAAAATACCCCGCAGCTTGCTGCGGAATAGGCCGCAAAAGCGGCCTGGGTCCAGGGCTTGCCCTGGGGTATTGGTATCTTTCATTTTTGACTGCAGGTCAGTACAGTGACATGCATGTAATACTGCAGGATTTACCTGCCTCATAAAACGAATGGTTTCCCGAACATTTTTTCTGCCGGCTGCCAATTTTTTACAGGACTGTCCCTGCAAAAGTTTACAAAACGGTTTAAGTCCTCCCGTATGGTCAATATGACCATGGGAAATAACAAGGTAATCAATATCAAGAAGATTTTGATTCAGCTTTTCGGCGTACCGGATAAACATATCCGAATAACCGGTATCAAAAAGAATTTTATTCTCATCCGTCTCAATCAGGTATGACACTTCCGGTTCTCCTGAAAAATACCGGTCTATTATTGTATTAGTATCAACAGGAACAGTCAGTTTCATAATGGTAAACTGTATTGATATTTTTAGAAATAAACAAGATGCATCATCAGGATCCGGGATTTTCTTTTTCAAAGTCCAGCAGCCGTTTTTTTCGGTGAAGCCCTCCGCCGTATCCGGTTAAATTGTCGTCTGATCCTATAACACGGTGGCAGGGGATAATTATTAACTGTTTACTGCTCGTTATTATCTTGATCAGTTCCTTTTGAATCATTATATTTTGAATATACGTAAGAATAGAGGAGCAATGTATGAAAATAGCCATAGCAAGTGAAGAGAATAAAGGTTTGGAAAGTAAAGCCGCGCATCATTTCGGCCGGTGCCCTTACTATGTATTTATAGAATTAGATAAAATCAATAATGTTGAAAAAGTTGAATCAATCGAAAATCCTTTTTTTAACGGGCACGAACCGGGGGTTGTCCCGCAGTTTATCGCGGATCAAAAAGCGGATGTTATCATTGCCGGCGGAATGGGACCAAAGGCTATAGACTGGTTTACTCAGCTGGGAGTTACCGCACTTACCGCTTCCGCGCCGACAGTAAAAGATATTTTAAATAAATTTATTAATAACGAAATAGCAGGCGCGGAATCCTGCCATGAAAGTAATCATTAGATTTTATAAATCCGGGGATTGATTCTTTCAATTCCCGGAAAATAAAAATCTTAAAATCGCTATATTTCCTACACATTTCCTTCATATTTTATATTTATCTTTTCAGTAATAAAACGAAAAGAAGGAAAATAGAATGAAGGAAAATTCAAAAAGAGTATCTGCACTGATCATTTTTATAACAGCAATAATGGTGAATAATGCTTTTGCTGTCACATTCACTGATCTTGTTTTAACCCTGGATGATACATATGAGGTGCAACGTGCTGAACTGCAGCGTGAAATTGCGCAACAAACCGTTATTATTAATAAATATCCGGGAGATTTGTTATTATCACTCAGCCCATCTGTAAAAATCTTAACAGAAGCTGATGGGCTATTTCCGGGAGAAACAGATTTTACCGGATCGGTGAATGTAAAGATGCCTCTGGGGCTTACCGATGCGGAGATGGAAAAGCTCAATTTTGCCCGGGATTCGTATAATATTACTGTAGATTCTGCTGAAACAGCAAAGAGAAAAGCATTCGTGGATCTTTATACGCTCTATCAGAAAGTATGGCTTCTTCAGGAGGAAGAAGCGGTCTTCCGCACAGAACTTGCTGCAGCAGAGAATAAAGCAGCCAACATGGCATCTCAATTTAAAATTGGCACCATATCTT
>CAYSXD010000197.1:0-1423 GCA_964434925.1 uncultured Spirochaetaceae bacterium | reverse complement strand
TGCAGAGGAAGACCTCCGGCTGAAACAGGAGGAGTATGCCCAGGAGCTTACAAAACAGAGGATATCCCGGTATGAACTTTCATTTACTACCGGTACTGCAATTCGCGATGAAGTACTGGAACGCTTTGAGTTCCCCATGGTTGACCTGCCTCTGCCGCCAGAACTTTCTAATAAGTCGATTGAAACCAATCCTGATATAAAAGCACAAAAGATAAAAACAGATCAGATGAGGCAGACTATCGAGAGGCTTAAAAAGACAGATATCGTGTTAAGCATTAAAACTTTTGCCGGAATCAATGATCATGCTCTTTCCCTGGAATATACAACTGATAATGACTCTCTCTCCGCTGCCTATTCATTCCCGGTGTACGCGATAGGATCTATACCTGCTGAGGGAGGAAATAGTACCAGTACCTGGAATACGGGTGTTGTTTTTAATCTTTCCTACAATCCAGGGAAAACAGATAGTCTGAATGCTGCTTTACTTGCCATATCATTAAGACAGGAAACTGCCCGGCTGGAATATATGCAAAACTATGTAAGTCTTCAAATCCGTTCAGCGTATCAGCAGTATCTTAAATCGAGAGATTCGTTTGATCAGACAGAAAGAGACCTTAAGCGAAGCAGAGAGTATAAAAAAATAGTTGAGACAAAAACAACTCTTGGACAGACATCTGAATATGAACGGAAAGAGGCGGATGCTCTTCTTCTGAGAGTTCTCTGGCGTGTGGAAAATGCGCGAATAGAAATTGAAAAATCTTATTTAAATACTGCTGTAACGGCATCATGGGGGAAATTTTATGAATAAAAAGAAAGTGATCATCGGATCAGGAATAATAATTCCTGTTGTATTGGTACTTTTGTGGATATTTGTTTTGAACGGTAAGACTGAAATGGGTTCGGGTGATACAGCGATGAACTTTCAGGGAGTTGAAGCGGTTCCGGGGTCTGTGGCCATTAAGGTTGAAGGTCCGTCTGTAGCGGAGCCGGAAAGAATACAGACTATTCGTTCGGCACTGGAAGGTGTGGTCATTTTTGTTAAAGAGGAGGGTGACAGTGTTGCTGAAGGAGATATCCTTGTTTCCTTAGATGAAGATGATAAGCAAATTGCCATAAAGCAGGCAGAGATAAACCTTTCCAAAACAAGACTGACAAGAGATAAAAGTAAAGATCTGTTAAAGAAAGCTTTGACTGATTTTGAGGGAAAAAAGAAACTTTTAGCCGGTGGTGCTATTTCGGCGGACCAGGTTGACACCGCTGAAACTACCGCGGATAACGCACGGTATACTCTTCAGGCTGCAGAGCTTGACCTTTCACAGGCTTTGCTGTCTCTGGAAGTGGCTGAAAAAAATCTTGAAAATATGAAAGTACGATCACCTTTTTCAGGGATTGTTCTTTCCTCAACTCTCGTACCGGGAGATAT
>CAYSXD010000196.1:0-4682 GCA_964434925.1 uncultured Spirochaetaceae bacterium | reverse complement strand
AAGCGGGTGGTTTTACGGTCGGATGTTATGGGCTTCTGCATGGGGGTGAAAGCTGTTATGCGGACGGTGGAAAAGGAACTATGTGTAGAACGGGAACAGTCCTTTTATACGTATGGCCCGCTTATTCATAATAGACTTGTTATTGAAAAGCTGCATGAAAAAGGCATTTGTGAAATTAAAGAACCTTCTGAAGGGGCAGGTGGTACATTGATTATCCGTGCGCATGGAATCCATCCTGCAATACGGTCGGAATTTATTTCTGCGGGGTACCGAATAGTGGATGGTACGTGTCCACGGGTGTTAAACTCCCAGCACACGGTGTCGGAGTACAGTGATAAAGGCTGGTATATTATTATAGTAGGTGATAAAAAACATGGAGAAGTTCAGGCTGTTGCCGGGTGTGCTAAAAATTACAGTGTTGTTTTAACGGAGGAGGATGTTCTCCCCCTTTCTCCTCCTGACAGGACGCTTGTTATTGCCCAGACAACTCTCTCTACAGAGGAATATGATAAAATTTGTCATGCTCTTGCTGAAAAGAACCGCAATATAAAAATTATTAAGAATATATGCCCCGCTACCCTTCAACGACAGATTTCTCTTAAGGATCTTATCGCAAAAGTGGATGCAGTTGTTGTTATCGGTGGAAAAAATAGTGCCAATACAAGGAGGCTTTTTATCCGGGTCAAAAATTCCGGTAAACCAGGCTGGCAGGTCGAAGATGTTGATGATTTACCTGCTGAGATAATAAAATATAAACGCATAGGTATTACAGCAGGGGCATCAACGCCCAACTGGATTATAGATGATATTGAGAAGGCTCTTTTGAAAATGTAGTACTTTCGACTTGACAGAGCGGACCTATTTCCGCATTATTTCCAAACGGAGCGAGTGTAGCGGGAAAGCGGAGCTTTCCCATTGCCTAGTGCGAGAAGGAAATAACAGAAAGTATTCTGATGTTTCCGCAATGGAGAGGATCTATGTCAGAAGATGAGAAATTAAAAAGAATTCGCCATTCAATGGCACATGTTATGGCGGAAGCTGTTGTTCAGAAATATCCGGAAACTAAGGTAGCCATTGGTCCGGCAATCGAAAATGGATTTTATTATGATTTTGATCTTCCTGAAACGTTAACTCTTGAAGATCTTGATGATATTTCAACCCGGATGAAAGATATTATAAAAGGGGAGCACCCTTTTGAGAAAAAACTAATAACCAGAGAGGAAGCTGAGGCTTTTTTTGCCGGGCAGAATCAGACGTATAAGGTTGCCTTGTTAAAAGCTATACCGGAGGATGAGGATGTGTCTCTCTATTCTCAGGATACTTTCACGGACCTGTGCAGGGGGCCGCATGTAGAGAATACAAAAGAACTAAATGCGGAATCCTTTAAACTTCTTTCCATAGCCGGTGCCTACTGGCGGGGGAAGGAGACCAACCCAATGCTTACCCGTATCTATGGTACTGCCTGGGAGAATCCGAAACAGCTTCGTCTTTATTTAAAAAAACTTGAAGAAATCAAGAAACGTGATCATAGAAAGCTTGGAAAGGAGCTTGATCTTTATTCAATCCATGAAGAGGCAGGCCCCGGTCTTATTTACTGGCACCCTAACGGATCACGAATTCGTCTCGCTATAGAGGATTACTGGCGTAAAGTTCACTATGAGAATGGCTATGAACTTCTCTATACACCTCATATAGGACGGGCGTGGTTGTGGGAAACTTCAGGCCATCTTGGGTTTTACAATGAAAGCATGTACAGCCCTATGGAAGTGGATGGTGATGACTACTATATAAAACCTATGAATTGTCCTTTTCATATCATGGTTTACAAGACGGATATACGATCGTACAGGGAACTTCCTCTCCGCTGGGCGGAATTGGGGACTGTTTATCGGTATGAGAAGTCAGGCGCACTTCACGGCTTGTTACGGGTAAGGGGTTTTACTCAGGATGATGCTCATATTATTTGTACACCCGATCAGGTTGAGGATGAGATTGTTGAGGTTCTGCGTTTTTCACTTGCCTTATGGAAGGCGTTTGGATTTTCAGATATAAAAGCATATCTTTCCACACGACCCGAAAAATGTGTCGGTGAACCTGAACAGTGGGATCAGGCTACAGAATCTCTTCAGAAAGCGATTGAAGCGGAAAACCTTGATTTTGATATTGATGAGGGTGGTGGTGCTTTCTACGGCCCGAAAATCGACCTGAAAATTAAAGATGCACTGGGCAGGGAATGGCAGATGACAACCATTCAGTTCGATTTTAACCTGCCTGTACGGTTTGATATGACGTTTGTTGATCATGACGGTAAGGAAAAACGTCCATACATGGTTCATAGAGCGCTCCTTGGATCTATTGAGCGTTTCTTTGGCGTTCTTATTGAACACTATGGAGGAGCTTTCCCCGTCTGGCTGTCTCCTGTACAGGTTGCTTTAATACCGGTTGCTGCACCATTTAATGATTATGCCGGGAAGATCGGTGACGAACTTAAAAAGAAGGGAATACGGGTCTCTGTGGATCTGAGCGACAGTAGAATGAACGCAAAAATTCGTAATTTTCAGAAGAAAAAAATCCCGTATATGCTTATTCTTGGAGAAAAAGAGCTTGAAGCGGAAACAGTCTCTGTCCGACTGCGGACAGGAGAGCAGACGAATGGAGTTCCGCTGCAGGAGTTTATAGATCAGACGCTTGTAAAAATTGAACAGAAAGAATTGATTTAAACTGTGCCTCCCGTACAATTTCTGACCGGTAATATTTATTTTTGGTTTTTTGTTTCTGCTCTTATGATGGCAGCGGCGATAAACAGTATTATTACCGGCCGGGCTTTTCGCCCTTCTTTTTATTTTTTCCTTTCTCTCTCTATTGCTGTCATAACAGTATCAATTTTCTTTGTTGATTGGAAAAATCTTTACTGGTCGAGTGCTTATCTTGTTTTTTTTCTCTTTTTCCTTCTTCTTTTTGTTATGATTTTCAGAATTTCTTTCTTCTTTAAGATGGCAGCTTTCCTTTTCATGGTATGCATTATATTTTTTTCCAATAATCTGGTTACCGGCTGGCAAAAAATCGGCACGCACAGGCAGATACTCACTATCCGTCTTCTGTCTGAAAGAGAAAACCAATATACGTATGATATATCAAACTCCCAAAAGGGAGATTGGTTTTATACTTCCGATAAAACTCCTGGAAAACTCGTTATCCATCAACTTCATGTTCCTGACTGGTTTTTTTTTATTCCCACCAGAAATCTGGTTCTGGCTGGAATGGAAAGTGCCGGGAGTTTGATTATGGATACAGATCGGAATCGTATTATAAAATGGATTTCCTCCGTAATTCCATCTGTCACAGTAAAAAATATCGTTTTAAAGCTTCATGAAATGCATCTTCTGTGGCAGTATAATCTGGAATATAAAAATGGCTATTTTGATCTTTTTTATGTCGGAGAAGAATGAGGGGTATAGATATTAACCGGTAGCTGCCGATAGATGGAGTATGATAATTACCTTTTTCAAATTTAACGGGAAAGTGAACCGGTATTATACAATTCATGACAGACAGGGCGACTTGTTTAGTACCTTTTCTTTTACCGCTGTCTGGGGGGTGGAGATGTACAGTGGACGGGAAAAGGTGTATGTGTTTGGTTCGCGGGAGCAGATGGAACAAAAAATTCGAATAATATTCAAAGACAGGATTCAACGGGGATATGAGGTTCTATACAGTTTTGCCCGTAACAGGGACGCAAGGAAACTGTTTGAACAGATAGATAAAATGAGGAGTATTGTATGACTATACCTAATAAGCTGACTGTAGGGCGGTTGGTTCTTTCTCCGATGTTTTTTCTGGTATATTTTATACCATACTGGACGGAGTCGTATTATAAAATATCGGCTGTATTTCTTATAATAATTTTTCTTGGAATAGAAATCTCGGATTTTTTAGACGGGTTTATTGCGCGTAAATACAATCTTGTTTCAGACATGGGAAAGATTCTGGATCCATTTGCAGATGTTGTGAGCAGACTGACCTATTTTCTTTGTTTTGCTTTCAGTTCAATTATGCCTTTATGGATTTTTATTATTCTCATGTACAGGGAGCTTGGTATTATATTTTTTAGAATGATGATGTTGAAAAAGGGTACTGTTGTCGCTGCGTCGATCTGGGGGAAAATGAAAGCAGTTACGTACGCTGTTTCCGGTATTATTGGAGTTTTTCTTGTTGCAATAATGCGGTTTGGAGTTATGAGCTCAGCGGTGCTAAGCATCCGTCTGATTTTGATTATTATTTTTATGCTGGCTGCCTTTGCGTCAGTAGCTTCCTTTATAACCTATATAGTTGCGGGGAGTAAAACAAAGATATAAAAAGAAAGTCTTTAGTGGGGTAAAAGAGTTGAAACCTGTTGACATTTTGTCATAATTTCATTATCTTTCACTCACGATTTGAGGATAATACGAGAGCCTGAATCTTTGCTGTACGGATTGAATTCCTGATAGAGAAAAGATTGCCCGGCATCAATATGTAGCACTTTAGTTTTTTACTTTAATAACTAATTTTTGCACTCAAACACTTGACAGTGAGCAGGGAAACTTGTTATAAATACGCCACTGTCCGCGGGTTGCCGCAGACAGTAGGAAGGGTCTTTGACAGAGGAAACAGGGAAGGGAAGGAAAAGTAGAGAAAGAGAAAAG
>CAYSXD010000195.1:0-4715 GCA_964434925.1 uncultured Spirochaetaceae bacterium | reverse complement strand
GAGAACTAAGTTCCAGACTGAAGGTCTCCGTAGGAATAAATACAGGAGAGGTAGTAGCAGGGTATCTTGGTTCAGAAGATCACCTGAACTATACAGTCATAGGCGATGCTGTCAATATTGCACAACGGCTTCAGACCCTTGCCAACAGCAACGAAATATTTATCAGCCGCTCTACATACAGTGCCATCAAGGATACCAGAATAGACGGGGTCAAAGGCTTTACACACCTCAAGGGACAAAAGGTAAAAGGCCGGCACAAGACAGTTGATACCTACAGGGTTGAACTGACATTTTAGAAGCATATCTGATGCCCGTCACCTCTTGCATTCCTTCATCACTTCTGAACATAACTGGAAACTTCCTGGCATCAAAATTCGTATCCATCCGGAAACAGATTCTGATCACTGTCCGGTTCCTGGTATACATATGAGAATCTTTTAACAAAATCAGGCAAAGTCCCAAAAACAAATATTGTATAATAATTTGAATTCGTGTAGAATAATATCTCTACCATGAAATGTTTTGTAGAGAAATTAATTAAAACTGGATATACAAGGAGACAGACATGTTTGAAATTACAGAAAAAGCAAGTGAAATGATCAAAGCTTTCCTGAAAGACAGGGAAGAAATTCCTGCTATCAGGATAATGCTATCACAGGGTGGTTGATCCGGGCCCTCACTGGGCATGGCTCTGGATGAGCCTCGTGAAACAGATATTACGTTTGATGACAGAGATTTAACCTATGTTATAGACAGGGACCTTTTTCAGCAGATCAAACCTGTAACTGTAGAATATGTAAAATCTGCTATGGGAGAAGGATTCAATATTAAATCAAGCATGAAAAAACAACCTTCGTGCGGTTCTTCAACCTGTAGCTGTTAGCGGTTTCCCTATATAGCCTCCCCCAAAAAAATCATATTTTTTTGGGGTTTTTTTATGGCATATTCTCCCAATCCCATTCACAAACATATGCTTAATATATTCCATATATAAACATACCGCGGGCAATAGTGAGTTTGCTATTCTGTAAATGAGCATTTTTGGACAAGGACAGGGAATCCCACAGATTGAGACCGGGATTCCGCAAAAAGGCCATTTATGGATAAAAACCGGTCAACAGGTTGGTATTTAAAACCCTTGGGCAAAAAAAGTCACCAAATCAAAACAGAGAATCTGTCAAGGCTCCTGCTTTACATGCTGGGTCAACGGCCTGATGAATTTGGATTGATTCCTGATAAAAAAGGTTTCGTTTCCATCAAAGAACTCCTGAAGGCCATACATGAAGAAAGAGATTTCAGGTATGTAAGGCTTTCCCATATAAATGAGATATTAATAGGTAAAGATAGATATCTGTTTGAATCTACAGATAAATCAATCAGAGTCAAAGAAAAAAAATGGCAACTTGATCTTGCAAACCCTGCCCGTTTGGTTCCAAAAATTCTCTATACAGGCGTAAAAAGAAAATCCTGTGTATTTATCAGCAAAAATGGTCTTAAACCTGCAGCAGACAAATATATCATACTTTCCACATCAAAAGAGTTTTCCGAAAAAATCGGAAAAAGACGTGATCCAAAACCTGCGGTATTGACAATAATGACATCAGATGCCCAAAAAAAGGGCTATGTATTTTATCAGTTCGGATCCCTGTTTTTAAGTCCTGAGATAGGACCTGACTGTATTTCAGGATATCCAATTCAGAAGGAGCCGGGTCCTGAAAAAATCAGGCCTGGTCATACAGAAAAGCCATCAAGGTCAGAATCTGCAACAAAAAATCTTACCCCGGGCAGTTTTATCATGGATGTATCAAGGGACCCGGATATTCACAGAAGACTGAAAGGAAAAAAGAAGAAAGGCTGGAAAGAAGAGGCAAGAAAACTGAGAAGAAAAGGCAAATAAATATTCTCCGTTTTTCTGCCCTTGTAAAAAGGGCCTCATTTCTGCATGAAAACACCATGCAAACAAGCATGGCAGATCTTGCCTGTTCAAATAAACGCATACATTTTCCCAGACAATCACATGTCATTTTACAGGGCATCTCTTCCTGCCCCTGATCAAATACCAAGACACAAGAAACATATACCTTCCTGTAACCTCATTCTTTTTCTTTAACAAAAGAACAGGTCTGCCTGACACATATCTAACCCGCCATCAACAGTAACCCCCAAAATAACAGCAAACATCCTTTCCTGCTATCCCAGTTTCAATCCACGCCCCCGTATGGGGGGCGACTGCGACAAAAGCACGGAATCTTTGCTTCATCTGCAAGTTTCAATCCACGCCCCCGTATGGGGGGCGACGAAGAATAACACTATTAACAAGCCCCGTCAAGGAAGTTTCAATCCACGCCCCCGTATGGGGGGCGACGGTGCTGCAGATGAGGCATTGAGAATAGATATTTGAGGTTATGTAAAAAGACAAACAATAAAGGAGGAGCCATGGAAGCAACACATAAAATTTCTGCTACTTATCATCCTTATCGCAAATCTATTAATTTAACGTGGGTGGATGTTGATATAGAAAAAAGAGCTTCTTTAACAGTACAAGTTGACAAAGAAACGGGGGAAGCTATTTCAAGAGTTGTTCCGCCGTGTGTATATTGTGGGGCGGTTATTAAAAAAGACATAATATGAAATTGGGGATTCTCAATATATTTGGAAGGAAATATAATTAAAATAGGCTGGAGATATTATCATGACTTTAGATGAAATAAAAAAGAAGGTCAAAGAAATTGATGAAACGAAATATGATAACGAAGTTGCACATAATTTAGAAGATGATCTTTACGAAGAATTCATAAAACATATTGCAAAAACAGGTAATAATGAGCAACGGGAAATGGCAAGAGCTGTTCTAAAAACAAAACAAATAGAATTTGAACGTTGGATGGCCTAACAACTGAGAGGAATCTATAATGGAAAAGTTTATAAATTACGAAAAAACAATTATATCAAGGATACAAAAAATAAAACATATGGAGAAATTATGAAAAAGTATAATATTATTTATGCAGATCCGCCGTGGAGTTTCAATTTCCGAAAACGTAAAGGGCTAAGCGATATAGCGAAAAGCAGGCTTTATGAAACGATGGACGACAAGAGAATTATAGCGTTGCCTGTGAGCGACATTGCGGCAGATGAAGCAGTATTGTTTTTGTGGATTATGAATTCAAAACTACCCCTTGCACTTGATGTGATAAAAGCGTGGGGTTTCAAATACAAGACTGTAGCCTTTATATGGGTAAAAACAACTATAAATAATAAGTATTGTTTTGGTGGTGGCAACTGGACACGAAGCAATCCAGAGCTGTGCTTACTTGCTACAAAAGGCAAGCCTAAAAGGAAGAGTGCTTCTGTGCGTGAATTAGTAGTCTCGAAACGCCGTGAACATAGCCGGAAACCTGACGAAATACGGGACGCTATCATTGAGCTATGTGGGGATTTGCCAAGGTTGGAATTATTTGCAAGAGAAAAGTGCAAAGGGTGGGACGTTTGGGGCAATGAAGTGCACTGTGATGTTGATTTATCTCCAAAAACCAAAATAGAAAAATAGAACCTGATTATCAAAAGAAGGAGGAAACTGACATGCCACATCCTAAAGGTGGGTACAGGAACAGCAAGGGGGAAAGAGTCCCAAGCGTAACAACTATAACAGGGAGATTCAAAGAGGCAGGCGGTCTGATGTGGTGGGCTTTTACACAAGGACAGGCAGCGGAAAGGGGCGAGATATCCGGTCTATATGACAAAAGAGATGAAGCAGCCGATGCAGGGACGCTGGCGCATTCTCTTGTTGAGGCATATATAAAAGGAGCAGAACAACCTCAGATCCCTGACACAGAGGCAGGAGAACAAGCCATGAAGGGATTCCATAATTTCCTTAATTGGCGGGAAGATAACAGGCTTGTTATTATAGCTCAGGAAGCAGAACTGGTAAGTGAAAAATATCAGTTCGGGGGTTGTCCTGATGCTATTGCACTTAATAGCAGAGGGGAGATTGTTCTTCTGGACTGGAAAACATCAAGTGGCGTTTATGTAGGGTCCATGCTTCAGGTGGCTGCTTACAAAGAACTATGGAATGAAAACCATCCTGACAGCCTTATAACAGGTGGCTGCCATATATGCAGATTTGATAAACAGACAGCGGATTTTGCTCATCGTTTCTGGGGAGACCTGCAAGAAGCATGGGAAATGTTTCTGCTGTTAAGACGGGCATATGATCTTGATAAAAAATTAAAGAGGAGGATAAAATAAATGGATACGAATAAATTTAGCTGTGTTACATGGCAAGCAGGGGGCATCCTGCCCAAAGATGTAAGGGAAAAATTACGAAAGACTTTTCCGCCGGAAGCTATACAGGAACATAGCCAAAAGACCTTCCTGTCCGTTATTAAAGCTATGTATGTTATTGAAAGGCTTAATGATGTTTTTGGAATAGGCGGGTGGTTTATGGAACATGAAATTATATCTGACACGCCTGATTATGTTGTCGTTAGAGGTAGACTGCATATCGCTCCGCCTTACGCTGTTGTTACCTTTGACCAGTACGGAGGGCACCGCAAAACCGGAAAGGGGGTAGAGCCTGCTGATGGTTACAAGTCCGCCGTGACAGACTGCCTGTCAAAATGTGCATCTTTGCTGGAGGTAGGGATCGACGTTTTTAAAGGGAAGGTATCGCAAGGGAAAGGATCCCCACCGAAAGCACCCACTGCTACTGCCAG
>CAYSXD010000194.1:0-4742 GCA_964434925.1 uncultured Spirochaetaceae bacterium | reverse complement strand
GATTTTTCTTCCTCTTGAAAGTTTTAATAGCATTAACGCGAGTATGGATACACCCTATGCAAATCCGCGGAATCTTGCAGCAGGAACACTTCGAAGACAAAAAAGCTCGGAAGCAGCAAAAATTCCGTTGGATATCTTTGTGTATGAAGGTTTTTTCAAGGATTATGAAAGTGATCACATTGAAATTTTACCATACCTTTCACGTTTGGGTTTTAAAGTAAATAAAAGAATCGGTGTCTTTACCTGTTATGAGAGTGCCTTAATAGCTGAAAAGCTGCCTGGAAGCTGGTTCTCCGGTACTTTCGGGGATCTGCCTGGTTATATCAGGAGATTAACCGCCGGAAGGAGAAATCTTCCCTATGAAATAGATGGTCTGGTTATAAAGGTCAATGAAATTGGTGTGCGTGAGGAATTGGGTTATACGGGACACCATCCCCGCTGGGCAATAGCGTATAAATTTGAACCTCCTGTTGGTGAAACAGTGATTAAATCAGTTGATGTTCAGGTTGGAAGAACAGGCAGAATTACTCCTGTTGCACGTGTTAAAGCAGTACATATTGGCGGTTCCACCATTTCGAATGTTACACTGCATAATCAGGATTATATAAATATACTTGAACTGAGTGTTGGTGATACGGTAGAGGTTTCACGGCGTGGTGATGTTATTCCTGCTGTTGATAGGGTTATTGAGAAGAATGAACAGAGGAATTCTGTCTGGAAAATGCCTTTTTTCTGTCCTTCATGTGGATCAGTGTTAAAAAGAATAGGGTCCCACCATTTTTGTACAAATACTTTGTGTCCGGATCAAATAAAAGGCCGGCTGTATCATTTTATTGGAAGAGATCAGATGAATATTGAGAACTTTGGGCGTGAAACGGTGGATTTTCTTATAGACCACGATTTTATTAAGGATATACCCGATATCTATGTCTGCAATTATGATGAGCTTAAAGATCAGCCTGGATTTGGAGAAAAGAAGATTAGTCTGATAAAAAATGGAATTGAAAAAAGTAAACTGACACCGTACAGCCGTGTTCTTCCCTCTCTCGGGGTACCGGAAGTGGGTAAAAAAGCAGCCCAGCTTCTCATAGCGGCAGGTTTAAGAGATATAGATGCTCTTGTTTCACTTGCTCATGCGGGGGATACCGGTTCATTAATACGGATTAAGGGGATTGGAGAAAAGACTGCAGAAATTATTATCAGAGAATTTTCCAGACCTGATCTACTTAAAATGATACAGGATCTTAAAAATGCAGGATTGTCCTTCAGGGAAGAAGAACCTGACACAGCAGAAAGCTTCAATCCTGTTTTTTACGGTCAGGTATGGTGTGTTACGGGAAGTTTTGACAGTTTTAAACCCCGTTCTCTTGCAGCTGTTGAAATTGAAAAAAGGGGGGGGCGTACTGTTTCTTCTGTAACAGGAAAAACCACTCATCTTCTTGCCGGAACCGGGGCAGGGAGTAAACTGTCTAAAGCGCAGCAATTGGGTATTTCTGTCGTCTCTGAAAAGGAATTTTTGCAGATGCTTTCAATCGAAGAGGGGGAGTGAAAATGAACGGGTCAAAAGAAACAGCTGAAAAACTGGAGGATAAAGGGTGGGGTATCATTCCTCCTGAACAGTTTCTCATTGATATGGAAGAGGATTTTAAAGTTCTGTGGAAAAGGGTTAAGCCCTTTACTCTTATCTCTGTTGAAAGGGGATATTCCCTCTATAAAAGTATCGAATATATTGTAAAAAAAGAAATCCCCGGAGCTTTTATTGAGTGCGGTGTGTGGAAGGGAGGATCGTGTCTTCTTATGGCGCTTACACTGGAAAAAATGAACATTCACAATAGAAAAATCTATCTGTACGATACGTTTGATGGGATGAGTGAACCAACAGAAGAAGATGTTATTGCATGGAATGGTAAACCTGTTTATGAAAAATGGAAACGGGATGACTTCGCCTCCTGGGCTGTGGATGAAATGGCTGTAAGGGAGGTTCTCCGGTTTTCCAATCTGGCACCTGAAACTTTTGTGTTTGTGAAAGGAGATGTGGAACAAACTCTCGAAGAAACAGTCCCCCGTGAAATAGCTCTTCTGCGTCTCGATACAGACTGGTATGCATCAACGGCAAAAGAGCTGACAGTCCTTTATCCGCTTCTTTCATCAGGCGGTGTTCTGCTTATTGATGATTACGGCCATTTTGAAGGAGCTCGGAAAGCCGTGGATGATTATTTTTACGATAAGTCCATTCTGCTGTCCCGTGTGGATTACACGGGTCGGCAGGGAGTGAAGATGTGAATAAAGTTTTTCTACTTTCTTTGATTTAAAGTGTTATCTTGTAATTTTTTGTCTCCTATGATAAATTTATTGTGAAACAAAATTAAAAAGGAGCAGTAATTTACATGAAGAATAAGGCAGGCAGAAATAATAAATACAGTAAAAAAAGCAACACCCGGACCAGAAGAATCATAATCATTACGGCTCTGTTATGTTTTCTTGCCGGTTATGCGGCACGCAGTGCCGTGGTATCCTATGAAAATTTCAAAAATTCAATTCAACAGAAAGTAGTGCAACAAAATTTTGCTTCTCAACAGTCAACTACTCTACCCTCCGCAAGTACAGGTACGGATGGTGAACTTATTAAAAAAGTTGCAGCCGACCCTGATGATCTTCAGAGCTGGATTCAGTTGGGGAATTTATATTTTGACTCCGGACAAAATGAAAAAGCAATTTCAGCATATAAACGTGCTCTTGATCTCGATCCCAGGAATCCGGATGTCGAGACGGATCTTGGTATAGTAGATAGAAGAACAGATCAGTTTGCTCTAGCGATAAAATCATTCAATAAAGCAAGGGAAATCAATCCGACTCATAAAAATTCTGCTTATAACAAAGGATTTGTACTTTATCATGATATGGGAAATATAGCGGAAGCACTGAAAGTGTGGAAAGAACTGGTAAAAGAAGATCCTGATTTTTTAATGCCCAACGGCCGGAAACTCTCTGACTTTTTAAAAACTATTGAGTAGCTCGCTGCAAGAAATTCACACTTTTGAATGTTCGGTAGTAATTGAGTTTATTCATAAACAGTTTTCTGCCTGTATGTTTTGAAAGGTAGTCGTTGCATCCCGTTTTCCTGACTCCGATGTATGATACGAAGAATATCATTGCAGAACATAACAAACAACAACTCTATTTACTTCTTTCAGCGGGCGGCGTTCTTCTTATTGATGATTACAGACATTTTAAGGAGCTCGGAAAGCCGTGGATGCTTATTTTTGCGATAAGCTAATTCTACTGTCCCGTGTGGATTCTACACGTGTCGGCAGGGAGGGAAAGTGTAGAAAAAATATAATTATTTGTTTTTAAGATATATTTTTGAAGCGCCGGCATTGTTTTCCTTGTATTACAGAGTATATATATCTATAATAGGAGGGACAGTATGGGAGTAGCAGTTTTGAAAGATGAAGAGTTGAAAGTCATTGGTAACTATGTAAAAAATCACCTGAGTGAGTGGCTTGGAGAAACCAATGTGCTTCCTTTTTCCAGGCAAATTGACATTGTAGAAAGAATTACCAGTGTAGAAACGGAAATTAAAAGCCTCCAGGAACAATTTAAACAGCAGCTTAATTTTATGGAGAAGCGCTTCGATCAGATTGATAAACGGTTTGATCAGATGCAAATCTATATGGATAAAAGGTTCGGGCAGGTTGAAAAAAGGTTCGAGCAGGTTGATAAAAGGTTCGAGCAAGTTGATAAAAGGTTCGAGCAAGTTGAAAAAAGGTTTGAGCAAGTTGATAAAAGGTTTGAGCAAGTTGATAAAAGGTTTGAGCAAGTTGATAAAAGGTTCGAGCAATTTAATGTCAGATTTAAGCAGATGTTTGCGTATTTTACTACGAGCTTTATAATTCTTGCGGCTCTTATGAGTTTGTATCATTTTCTGGGATAAGAGATTAATTAATAAATCCTACTCCTCCACCGGCATTCAGGTAGTATCCGTTTACCGGATCAAATTCACCTGAAAGATATCCCGAAAGGATAATTCCAGTATTTGGGAGTATCCAGTGTACTTCCCAGCCTGCTGATAGCGGATAATCTACGGTAAATCCTTCTGAGAACGGGGCGATACGCACAGATCCCGAAACAGCAGTCCAAATCGGACCCAGATCCAGAATAATAGCACTTCTCCCATAGCCCCAGAGATTGAATCCTGCAGGAGAAGTCTCGGATGTATAGGAAACACGGAAGGGTGAAAGAGTTATATCAGGAGTAACAATCAACGAAACAGGGCCGAGAGTAATTCCGGCAGGGAAGCTTACGGATAAACCGGTAAAATTAGTCATTATATCGGAATATGCAGCAAAGAGGTACGTTCCTTTAACAACGGCTGAAAGATTGAACGAGGCAGTTGTTTTTGTTTTTATGAGTTCTTTTTTACCGGAAAGAGAGAGGAAATACGTGTTATCAGTTGGAGATTGAATAATTATACCACCGGACAGGTCCGTTTCAAATTGTGGGAAAGGGGTAAACCGAAGAGATGCTGATGTTGGAAACCGGTAACCGCTGGAATCACTGTGTCCAAGGCTGCTGAGATCTAACTGGAAGCTTCCCATTGGAAGTGTATCGGGAGTTGGAGCATAAAGGGTTCCTGATGCTCCTGAAAAAAGGCTCCTCACTTTTATAATGATTGAACGATCGATGGTGATTTCTGTTAATTTTGTATCTTTTACGGTACCGTCTTCGTTCTCTCCGGTAAG
>CAYSXD010000193.1:0-4766 GCA_964434925.1 uncultured Spirochaetaceae bacterium | reverse complement strand
GCTTCCATGATTGTACTGTGGATACGAAGAAGAGGTTCCTGGGGAAAAATAACTTCTCCTTCACTCATTGCATACATAGCACCGGTAAATTTAAATACTTTCAGATAGTCAAGGAACGTATCCTCAAACCTGTTCAAACTTTGCAAATAGTCAATGTCTTCAGAAGAAAAAGAAAAAGAGAGGAGAATATCCAGAAGATTTTCAATTCCCGCTAGTATGGAATATCCACCGGAGAAAGGATGTTTTCTAAAAAATACATCGAATACAACATTTTCATTTCGATCCTGAAGTAAATACCCCTGCATCATGGTCAGTTCATATAAATCAGTTAATAATCCGGAATGTTTCACAGGCTGCCTCTTAAATTAGTATAACAATTTGATATCCACATGTAAATAATAAATTACTTTTGATATTTATATTATGTTATGATATAACGTACATGAGAAGAACTAATACAGGGGAGTAGGTATGGAAGAAAATGAATTTCTTGTAAGACGGTTTAAAGATGAGACGGCGGCAATTTATTCTATAGAAAGAGAACCACGTGTATCAGCCATTCATCGTTATATTGTATCAACAGGAGATACGCGAAACATGATGAATTTTCCGGAAATAATAAATTGTGATTTTACCGGACTCATGAGAAATGGTATAACCAACGCTCTGAAGAGCCTTAACCACCTGGAAAAACTCAGCCTTGTTAACTCCCGCAAGGTGAATGTCTATCATATTCTTCGTGGTGGTTTAAATTTTCAAATTCGTGATGTTCTTCGTAAGGCTTTTGGCTATAAATGGCATTCAAGTTCTTATATTTCAAGCCAACGTGTTAAAGAAGGGGTTGAATTTGTTATTTCTGATGATGCCTACCGTAAATTTGAAGTACCGAATAATGCGACAGTGTACAGTGCTGATATTGTTGCTTCGGGTGCTTCTCTGGATAACAGCCTTGTGTATCTTGAAAAATACATGGAAAATAAAAATTTGGAGCTGAATAATTTTGTTTTTATTACCATTGGAGGTAAACGGGCTGAAGAAGTTCTTGAAAAGTGGGACAGGCGGTTCAGAAAAACCCATCCTCACTTTGAAAGAACTGTCCTTGTTTATCTGGAGGGGCGTTTTGCTCTGGGGGGTGTGCAAACACCTCTTGAAAATGTGTTACCGGATACCGATCTCCTTCGTAACTATAAACTTGGGGCCTTGCTAAGCCCGGAATTTGAGTATTCACAATTTGAAAAAATGATCATACCTCTGGAAGGTTGTGTCATTTATGATGGAGGGAAGAAAGCCTTTGAACCGGTAAATCATATTACTGATGTCCTTGAATTCTGGGAAAAACAGCGTGATTACGCACGTAAAAAAAAGACGAGTCTATGGCAGGAGTATAATACCCGGTTTCCTCTTGATATGTATATGGAAGACAGCGATGGGAGTAAGATAGGCACACCGGAACTATTACATGAACATAAGAAAGAATACTGGAGAGGAGTCCCGGAAGATGAATACGGAAGACTTCTGAACCGGTTCAAGTGGCTCTGGAGTGAGGACCGAATTGAAGCCGCAAGAAGGCCGGGAACACTCCTTGAAGTGTGCGAAAAGAAAATACTGTATCTTAACAGTTTATTTAAGGCTTCGGAATAGGATTAAAAAACAGGAGACAGGCCCTTCAGCACTTCGACAGGCGCAGTGTGGCACAATCTCAGGGGCCAAGGGAAAGAAGACAGGAGACGGGAATGGCTGAAGAGGACAGAAGAAAGAGCCGGAGAATCCCTGCTGAGGATCTGGTTCCTCTATTAAGGAAATTTAAAATTATGATAGGGGAAAGTATGGAACTGACAGCACTTACAATTGATGCAGGAGCCCGGGGGATCAGTCTGGTTGTTCCTATAAATGTTTTTGCGGTAAAAGATTATTGTGTAACGCTTTACACGCTTGATGGCAGTTTTTCCATTACTGATGATATTGTTTATATTAAAGCCATTACACCTAAGAGTTCACGAATAAGTATCATGTTCTCCTCTACTACAAATCTTGCCGGCTATGAACGGCTTTTAAAAGAGAGTGAGTGATATCAACCTACCAGCGATAACTCAGAACCGGTGGATACGCTTTTCGTACTGCCAGTGCCAGAGGGTACCCTATGAGTACTCCTGCTACGTTCTGCAGGATGTTCCCGGGGATTTCCGTAACTGCCGCACCGAAACCATACATCATTCCTCCGGCAACAAAGTAGGTCCCCGCCATAACAATTGAAGCACAGAGGAAGGCAAGGATAAGTCTTACAACTCCGATACGGCCCGTTTTATTATTTGCTTTTCGGGAGGAAATTATGAGACCTACAACAAGTCCCTGCATTCCATGTGCAAAAAAAGTGATTGGTGCCCATTGTGCGTAACCGGAAATAATATCCGCGAGGGCCGTACCGATTCCGCCGGTAATGAGAGCGGAGACGGGCCCGAAGGTAATTGCCGTAAAGAAAATGGCAACGTCGCCAAGGTTAAGGTAGCCCCTTGTCGGAGCGGTGGGAATACGAATCATATAGGTGAAAATTGTCGTTACTGCAATAAGAATGGCAAGTGAGGCTAAGCGGAAGGCAGAAAAATAAGCGAAAGTATTTTTTTTATTATCTGGCATTCATACCTCCTATAAAAATGATAATGAAAGCACTGTTAGCACAATAACAAACAGCAGAATTAATTGCAATGGAAAACTATAGTATTTCCGGATAGCGAGATAATGGGTCCTTTTGAGGGAGGAGCCGAACCCCTTTAGTTCCAGTGCCATAGCCAGGGTTGGTATGGCTTTTATAGACTGTATAAGAACTGACACGAGAATGGGAAATATTTTTTTTATTTTTGTTATTATCCTTTCCTTCCTGTCCAGGGCATCCCAACCGCAACGAAGCTTATGGGCATTGGTAACCTGTGTGTAAAGCGTTACCATATGAGGGATGTAACGGAGAGCTATGGTAAGAAGAAGGGTTGCCGTATAGGGTACACGAAACCATCTGAGAGAGAGAATAAAATCATCAATGGATGTTGTCCGAAAAAAAAGAAAGAAAAACCCCGTTATTCCGGTGAAGCGTATGATAAGTCTTAGAGATTCCAGTATCCCATTGGATGAGAGCAGTATGATTGAGCCCGCTTTCAGGTACGGGGTACCTCCTGTGTGAAAGGGAGGTGTGAGAAGTGCTACGAAAATGAGTATTGGAAAGATTGACTTTAAAGGAATCAGTATCTCTTTAGAGCTACAGCTAATCCCTGTAAGCAGCAGTATTAATAGCAGATAGAGAAAGGTGATGAAAATCATTCCTGTAATAAAAAATGAGATTGTTCCGAAAACAAGAAGAAAGATTTTTATACGGGGATCAGAATGGTGAATAAATGAATTTCCCGGTTTATAGGTATTTGAAATCAATTATTTATCCACAGTGTTAAAGTATTTCTGAACTTCCAAAAAGTTTCTTCTTTTGATAACCGTTAAAATTTTACCCTTTTCCATGATGAAGATACGGTTGGAAAAAAGTCGGCTTAATTCCATGTTATGAGTAATTATAATAATAGTAATCCTTTCTTTTTTAAGCAGGTGCACAATATTTGAAAAATCTTCCACTGAAAGTCCTGAATCAGCCTCATCAATAATATAAAGTTTTTTTCTAAGGAGAGAGTATACCGCTCCCTGAAGCCGTTTTCGTGCTCCATAGCTCATAAGGGCAGGAGGGATTTCTCCATTCGGAAGCGAAAACAACCTGATTGTATTCGCCAGTTCTTCTTCAGAAAGGTGCACATTAAACGAAAGTTCTTCCCGTACACTTGATAGAAAGATTTGAGAATCAGGGTTCTGAAAAATAAAGCCGCAGAAGCGGTTAAGATATTTCTCCGAAGCAGTTTCCACTTCTCCATTGTTTAGAATATTCAGGATTCCGGAGTCCGGTTTAATCAATCCGCTAAAAATTTTACCCAATGTTGATTTTCCGCTTCCGTTTTTTCCTACAATAGAAATAATCTCACCTTCTTTCAAAGAAAAATCGTCTATAGAAAGTGAAAAAGCATTGTTGTTTTTATATTTGTAGCGGATGTTACGTGCATGGAGGAGTTCCTGTGTTAGTGGTAATCTTTTCTGTGATCCGGGTAAACTATACAGCTGCTCAGAATAGTGAGGAATAACAAGGCCTTCTTTTTTAAGCAGATTCTGATATTCTGTTTCGGGAAGGTCTTCTTTATGCAACAATTCCCCCTGTGTGATTAATGAATACTGTATTTTGAAACCTTTAAGAACAGACGGTACTTTAGATGCAAATAACAGTATTGTTTTTTTCTTTTTAATAATTTTCTCTAAAATAATGTTCAATGAGGAAGGATCCAGCTCTTCAATAGTTTCATCAAGTATCCAAATTTCAGGATTTACACCAAAGAGAGCCGCTATAAGTAATTTCTTTTTTTCACCACCTGATAAAGTTGCCGGATTCCTTGTTCTAAAGTCAGACATACCGGTTGCCTGAAAAGCCCGGTCAAGTTTTGTTCCAATAGTACTCCTGTCCCATCCAAGGGATTCCATTGGGAACGCTATTTCTGAGTCACATCGTGTTGTGATAATTTGCTCATCCGGATTTTGAAAAACACAACCCACCTGTTCAATAAGGTCATATGGTTTGAAAGAATCTATATTTTTACCCCTGATGGAAACAGTACCGGCAAGGCTGCCTCCTGTATAACGGGGGATTAGTCCGGTGAGTATCCTTGAGAGAGTTGTTTTCCCTGTTTCAG
>CAYSXD010000192.1:0-4774 GCA_964434925.1 uncultured Spirochaetaceae bacterium | reverse complement strand
CCAGTCCATCCATGGAATGCCCATAATTGGCCAGAATGCACCGTACGGAGGAACAAAGCGCTGCGGTGCTTCAACCATAGCCGGTTCGTACATTGCCATCCATTCGTTGGTTATATCCAGTGAGTTGGATTTTTGCTTTTGCCTGGTAAGCTGAGTGGTCACTTCCTTCAAAATCACATTAACACCAACTGCCCGCCAGTATCCTGCGACCAGAGCAGGAAACTGATCTGACCAGACGTATTGAAGCGTGTATTCCCAAAGAACGTTTAGAGGTTTACCGTCGGGGCGCAACCGCATACCGTCCGGTCCCTTTTTTAAACCCATTTCATCGAGCAGTTTGTTTGCCTTGGCAGGATCATACGCGGTCATGAATTTTTTGTCTTTCTCAGTGACATATTTCACATTTGAAGGCAGAGCCTGTTCCGGTGTACCAAGGCCTAGAAAAAGAGCCTTGTTCAATTCATTGCGGTTAATGGCCAGGGACATTGCATAACGGAACCTGACATCACCATAAATTTTCTTCAGTACCGGATCCTTATCTGTCATATTAAAGATCATGGTCGGTCCGATCATACCGGGAGGAAGCTGTAGTGTATAATTCCCCTTCTTTTCATTCTTTTTTAATACGGGATAGATATTCAGAGGCATATTCTGAGCCTTCTCGTCGACATTTCCGTTCATAATCTCAAGGGGCCACAGCTGCTTGTTGAGAAAACGCTCATCCTGGTAATCAATGTAAGGCAGCTGGTTGCCTGCCGTATCCACCTTGAAGTAATAGGGGTTGGCAATATAGACACGTCGCTCGGTTGTAGGTGCCTTCATCAGGACGTGGCTTTCAAGTGTGGGAACCTCCACACCGGCAGGGCTGGAAACAATTGCGTCCTTCCATTTGTTGTAATAGACGCCGAACTGCTGCACCCAACCTTCATAGCCGTTCTTTATAGCCTCCGCATTTGCATTAGGGTTGTACCTTGGAAGAAACTTTTTAAGAAAATGCTTGCATGCAAAGGGATCAAAATAAGAGCCGCTGCCTGCAAGGCGATAGAGTAATCCCGTAAAGGGCTTTTTAAACTTGAATTTGACAGTAACATCATTGATCTTTTCCACACTGGCACCTATGCTTCCCCACGGTTCCGGTGTAACCTTGTTGAGCTTCTTGTTCAAAATGATATCGTTCATCCAAAAAACTACGTCATCAGCAGTGAAGGGCTTGCCGTCGGACCATTTATGACCTTTCCGCAAGGTAAAGGTAATCTCCGTATAGTCTTTGTTCCATTTCCAGGCCTTTGCCACATTCGGAACGATGGTGCTGCAGTCATCACTGAACCTGACCAGATTAGTCTGGCGCCAGGCCATTATCTCAGAGTCTCCCGACTCAGGGGCAATACTAATTCCCCGCAGTTTGCCTCCGTATTTGCCGATTGAATCATAGGGCAGAACAACAAGAGGCTCTTCCGGCAATCTTTTATCTACGGATGGAAGCGCTCCGCTCGCTACTTTGTCAGCAAACAATGGATTACCGGTAAAGTTTAGTTTCTTGCCGGTCTGTTTCTCATACGCGGCCAGTTCAAGCTGCTGGGGGAACTCAGTAGTTATTCCCTCAGCATTTGCAACGGTTGGGCCGGTAGCGGGTCCAGCCGAACTCTGTTTGGCTGGTTCTTTTTGTCCGCCTGAAAAAACACTGAATACAATGAACAGCGATAACAGAACAACAATCAGTTTCTTTTTCATCTTTCTCTCCTTTGAATAGTTTACATATTACGCATAGAAAGTATCAATAGAAGTTTAATATGATGAAATTAGTTTAGCATAGTATACAATATTGTCAAGTCTTTTTATGAAGAATATTTTAATATTTTTTCTTTCTTTTGTACCGGACAACCATATGTACCACAGCTTTATTTTCTCCTGTATTTTCAATTGAGTGTTCTATATCGCTGTGATAGGTTAGAAAATCACCTTTATGCATTTGTATGACATTTTTTCCGGCTGTAACTGTTATCGTTCCTTCAAGAAGGGTAAGACACTCCTCTGTCCCCATAAAATGAGGCGCTGAACAGATTTTACTCCCCACCCTGAATGTTATCAGATACAATTCAAGATCTTCAATCATATCCAGTGAAGTAAGATCCTGTATGTGGACACCTTTCTCACTATTGTCGGATACAATTATATCATCTTTTTTTGTAAGGTTGAAATTTTTCTTTTTGGCAGTAATAACTCTCGTAAGCTCATTGATATCAACCCCAAGGCCTGTTGCAATTTTCCAGACAGTTGAAATCGTAGGATTTACCTTGGCCGATTCAATCTGGGAGAGCATTGCTTTTGATACACCGCTATTTTCAGATAAAATCTTCAGGGTCATCTGTTTATCTTTTCTTATCTCTCTTATTATATCCCCTACAGGGAGTAATATTTTTTCTGTCATTTAAGAACCTTCGATGGATGTATTCAATAAAAGTTAAATATACTGAATCTGTAATATTATACAGAAATTCAGGTACTACTTCAAAATTAAATTTATTATAGTACATTAGAGACAGCATATCAAGTTTTATTCCGGATATGTATTTACCTTCTGCATTCTCACATTACAGCTTGAAGAAAAGTGTAAAATTATATTACAGTAGCAGGGCTGGAGAAAATAATGAATATACAGATAATAGGTACTAAAAAGTGCAACAATACAAAAAAATCAATTCGTTTTTTCAAAGAAAGAGGGGTACCGTATTATTTTGTCGATCTTAATGAGCGGCCTCTTTCAGACGGTGAGCTGACTCATATTATACGGAAAATTGATCCTGAAGATCTTATTGATAAAGAATCAAAAATATATAAAAAAAAGGGATTTCAATACATGGACTATGATGCGCTGGAGGAAATATCCGAAAACAATCTGCTTATAACGACACCGGTGGTACGAAACGGCAATAACGTGACTGTGGGATACGCGGCCGGGGAATGGACTGCATGGCTGAAATAAAATATGCTGTTCTTGGAAGCGGCTCAAGTGCTAATTCCTATATTTTTGAACTGGATAACATGAGCTTTATTATTGATAACGGATTTACCAGTAAAGAAATCTTAAAGAGAGCCGAAACATTTAATTTTGATTTGCGGAAGTTGAAATTTATACTGCTCACTCATACACATCAGGACCACAGCAGAGGGGTAGGGAGATTGTCGAAAAAGCTAAAAGTACCTGTCGTAATGCATAAAAATTTATCCCGGGGGACAGCTGAAAAACTGGGCATCCATTCACGTCTTGATATTGAACCGGGAAAGGAATATACGTTGGATTCGCTCATGTTTGTTTCTTTTGCAACGTCCCATGACGCGAAAAATTCGTTGGGATTTTACTTTTCGCTGGGGAATACTAATTTCACACTCCTGACTGATACCGGTATTATTCCTGAAGATGTTCTGCCGTATGTTATGAAATCTCAAATACTTTTTCTTGAAGCAAACTACGACGAGAAAATGCTTGAAAACGGGCCGTATCCGTCCTTTCTGAAACAGAGGATAGCGTCAGACAGGGGGCATTTATCCAACAGGGCAGCCCTTGATTTTTTAAAGACGCTGGATGAGGGCACAGACCCCTCAACGGTATATCTATGTCATTTGTCAGATACGAATAATTCAATGGATATTCTTACTCAGCTGGTTGAAAAACTCAATTCAACGGGAAAAAGAAATATCATTATCTGCAAAAAAGGAGAACCCGTAGAGGGAACAAATGTATGAATACTATAGAAATGATCAATAACCTTCATATCAGACAAATAAGCCCTCTTTTATCCCCCGGAAAATTAAAGGATAAATATCCTCCGACAGAGGAAACAAACAATCTGGTCTCTGAAAGCCGGGAAACAATTAAACGGATATTGAAACGGGAGGATTCCCGTTTTATGGCAATTGTCGGGCCCTGTTCAATTCACAACCGTGATGCGGCGCTGGAATACGCGGAGAATTTGAAAGCTCTTTCAGAGGAAGTTAAAGATCAGATATTTATCGTGATGCGTATCTACTTTGAAAAACCCCGGACAACAGTGGGCTGGCGGGGAATGATTCTTGATCCCGATATGGATGGTACGTATGATATTGAAAAAGGAATTGAAATTGCCCGGAGACTTTTGAAAGATATCTGTGAAATTGGTGTTCCTGCCGGGTCAGAGATGCTGGATCCAATTATTCCCCAGTATATTTCGGATCTTCTTTCCTGGGCTGCAATTGGAGCGCGGACAACAGAGAGTCAGGTTCACCGGAATCTGGCGAGCGGTCTTTCCATGCCTGTAGGATTTAAGAATGGAACAAGCGGCAATTTACATCTTGCTGTTAATGCCATGAAAACGGCCCGTCAACCCGCCAGTTTTATTGGAATTGACGAGAAAGGTAAAACAGCTATTTTCAGAACAACAGGAAATGATTCATGTCATATAATTTTACGTGGAGGAGAAAGCGGCCCAAATTATTATGAAGAGGATGTTGAAGAAGCAGTGGAAGTTATGAAACAGGCAGGGACATATTCCTCTTTACTGATAGATTGTTCCCACGCTAATTCCGGAAAGAAATTTACGCGGCAGCGTCGTGTTTTCAGGTCTGTACTCGATCAAATTCTATATGGGCAGAAAAATGTAGCCGGAGTAATGCTGGAAAGCAATCTTTTTGAGGGTAATCAAAAAATCCCCGAAGATTTGTCACAGTTACAATATGGCGTTTCCATAACCGATGCCTGTATCGGCTGGAATGAAACAGAGAAACTTCTTCTATCTGC
>CAYSXD010000191.1:0-4781 GCA_964434925.1 uncultured Spirochaetaceae bacterium | reverse complement strand
CTGCACGGAACAGGTACTGTGCTTGTTGAAAGGACACTGAAAGAGATGGGAGTAAACGTTCTTACTGTTCCTGAGCAGCGGGAACCGGACGGCGATTTTCCGACAGTGGAATTTCCTAATCCTGAAATAGCATCCGCTCTCAAACTTGCAATAGAACTGGCCAAAAAAGAATCCGCCGATATGCTGATGGGAACCGATCCTGATGGCGACCGGCTTGGTATTGCCGTACCGGAGGGAAAGGAGATAGTTCTGGTAACGGGGAATCAACTGGGAGTACTTTTTACTGATTATATTTTTTCATCCCTTAAAGAAAAGGGAAAACTTCCTGAAAACAGTGCGTTTGTTAAAACGATTGTTACAACGGAATTACAACGTCTGGTAGCTGAGAGTTACGGGGCACGGTGTTATGATGTCCTTACCGGATTCAAGTATATCGCGGAAAAAATAAAAGAATTTGAAGCCTCCGGAGAGAAATATATTTTTGGAGGAGAAGAAAGCTACGGATATCTGGTAACTGATAAGGTCCGTGATAAAGATGCCGTTTCCGCCGCTTTTCTTGCCGTTGAGATGACACTGTACCATCGTTTAAAGGGAAAGAGTGTTCTTGACAGATTAAAAGAGATATGGAAGTCTTTCGGCTATTTTGAAGAGTTGCTCATCTCCCGTTATTTTGAGGGACAGGAAGGAAAAGCCGTAATGGATAACCTTATGACCTCATTACGGGAAAATCCTCCGGGGTCATTCGGAGGAATTAATGTTGAACAGGTTAAAGATTATAAAACAGGTACTACCATGACAACGGGGGGAGAGAAGATCGGGAACATAAACCTTCCCTCATCAAATGTGCTTCAGTTTTTTCTCGCCGATGGAAGTAAAATAACGGTCAGACCCTCAGGGACAGAGCCAAAAATAAAATTTTACGCTTCATGTAAAACAGAGACAGGGATACCTCTTAAAAAAGCAAAGGCACAGACCGGAGCAAAACTGCAGGCAATAGAAAAAGAGATAGATGGGTTACTCTAATGGATAATACTGCACTTGTTAAAAAATATGAGTGGGAGATAAAGAGCCTTAAGGAGCTGCTGGAGATAAGTAAAAGTCTCAGCTCTAATCTGGAGTATCATTCTCTTCTGGATTCTCTCCTTTTTGCCTGCATGGGCCATGCACGGGTAATCAAAGCGGGGCTATTTATTCAGAGTGATATTTCAAGCAGAGAGTTTACCCTTTATCGCAACTACGAAGGGTTTAACACTAAAAAGGGATTTACCTATACAATACCTGAGAGTTCGGAAGTCGTGCAGCTGTTTAAAGAGCACCCTGTTTGTTATACAATGCCGGACCTTTTACAGGCCATAAAGAATATTACCGATATTAAGCCTTTTACCATACTGGAGCCAACGCTGATCATTCCTATTATCAATAAAGGGGACCTCCAGGGAATGATTGTTCTCGGCGAAAAAATAGGGCGCAAATCATTTGTTGAATCAGAGAGGAAATTTCTTCTTGATATTGCCAGCCTTGCTGCCATTGCGATCTATAATGCTTTTCTTTTTGAAGTTTCAACGACAGATATGATGACACGATTAAAACTAAGACATGTACTTTTCCAGACTCTGCAGTATGATTTCCACTCCGGTATAAAACTTCCTATGACGCTTTTAATGCTGGATATTGACAAATTTAAAACTGTCAATGATACGTATGGGCATGCCTTTGGTGATACCGTCATAAAAGAAATAACTGCTGTGATTCGTAAATGCATCAGGCTGGAGGATATGGCCGCAAGATACGGTGGAGAAGAATTTACCGTTATTCTTCATAAGATATCACTTCCCGAAGGCTCAAAAATTGCGGAAAGAATACGGAGTAACGTAGAAAAACTTCAACTGGAGTTTCAAAATAAGCCTGTACACGTTTCCGTTTCCATAGGAATGGCGGAATACAGCCCTTCACTGGATATACAGCCCCTTGATCTTATTAAGAGAGCTGATAAAGCATTGTATAAAGCGAAAGAAAGCGGGAGAAACAGAGTGGAAACAGCAAATTAGGGATTACTTCTAACCTCCACGGACTGCTGTCTGTATTTCTGCCATAAATATCGTTCCTTAAAAAACAGGAGAAGTTGTTTCACTGGCAAGTAGCATTGCAGATGCTGTCTGCTCAGAATAATAGACAGGAGCGTTATTAAATGGATTATGAATTTCTGTAATTCTTTGCAATTCAGGCATATTTTTTAATTGGAATCAGGAAATCCATTCATACGAACACCATCCAGCTCTTCCGCACTATAAGAACCCGTTTCAAACATGGAAAAAAATTCATCCGAAGACTTTCTGCCGAAAATAATAGCATCATCAGTATTAATCGTTACTTTTATTCCATGATCCAGTAAAATCCGCAGAGGGTGGGTCAGGAAGGATTCAGTCTGACATAACTGGATATTACTTGAAGGACAGATATTTAAACGTATTTTCCTGTCTGCAAGAAAAGCCATAACATCTTTGGAGCCAGCAGCAGAAATACCATGCTGAATTTCATCCAGTTCAAGGATTTCAACACTTCTTCGAACAAAATCTCCATCCAAAAGCTCTCCTGCATGAGCTTTGAGTTTCATTCCTGCTTTCTTTGCAGCCCTGTAGATGTGAACAAAATCTTCAGGAGGACCTGATCTTTCATCTGCAAATATATCCAATGCCCTAAACAGACCTGATTCGATACAGGGAAAAATTGTTCTTTCTACATCACTTATATCCATAATTCTCAACATCCCGATATCGGGATTTATAGTTATTCTGCTCTCATAATAAGATATCTGATCTTTAATTTTTTTTGTCATTAACTCAATATCCATATCAAACAGATCCAGCAGAACTGCATCATATCCAGGTTCAATATATGTGACACCATCAGCTATCGCCAGTTCATATGTTGCAGCAAAAAGACTGAAGAATCGTTCCAGCCGCTGTTCTTTGGAAGGGTTTTTATAAGGATAAGTAAAAATTGTATCTACAAGATTCTGAAAATCTGTAAAATCCGGAAAATAGTGGGGGCCTTCCTTTAAATCCAGCCCTTCTTTCCCTTTCCATGAATGGAAATCCCCTCCCAATGCCGCATGATTATGAACATCTGCTCTGGGAACTTTCTGCATTAAACTTCTATCACCTGTTTCAAGTGCTTTAATAAAATCTATGCTTTCCTTATTTTTCATTGTAAGTTCCTCTAAAACGACTAATAATTATATGCTGATGTGCAGTTTACTATGAGCCTACAAACATATCTGTTACAAAGCCAATCAGAATTAAAGAGGAAGGAGCATCGTCGACAATGTTTATGGAGTCCGCTATCCATCATGGTTAAATTGTCCATTAGGATTGAATGCTGCCGTATTATTTTTCAGTCAATAGTACAATTAGTTGTCGCAGATATCAACAAGCCCCAGGATCCTGTCTGCCTCCTGTATTCCCCGTTCAACCATATCATGAATAATATCTTTAACACTCTGGATCCGGGAAACAATTCCTACACTCTGACCGGCCATCAGGGATCCATGTTCAATATCACCGTCAATGACAGCCTTGCGAAGTCCTCCTATCCAGAATTCTTCAAGCTTCTGCCCCGCTTCCCGTGCGGTGAGTGTCCCCCGCTGCATCTGAGCAATTAGACCGAGCTGCAGCGTCGTAAAGTCTTCAACTCCTTTATTGCTGATTGACCGGACAGGGATAACGGGAACTCTAGGGTCAAACTGGGCTGTCGGCATGGCATCCTTACTGGCCGCTTTAATAAAGGCCTGCTTAAAATTCGGATGAGCTATCGATTCCTCGGAAATAGCGAAGCGGGTGCCCAGCTGGACACCGGAAGCACCCATCATGAGATAATGAATCATCAGAAGCCCTGAGCCTATTCCTCCTGCTACAAAGACAGGAACTTTATTTGTATGAGGTAGAATCTGCTCGGCTAGAACGCTGGTGGAGACGGGCCCGATATGACCGCCTGCTTCATTACCTTCAATAATAAGGGCATCAACACCCATATCAATAAGTCTTTTTGCGATACCAACAGTCGGAGCAAAACAAAGCATTTTACTTTTCGTCTTTTTTACCTTATTTATTGCATCTCTTGGTGGAAGGCCACCGGCAAAGATTATATAAGGGAACTCAACTTCCAGAACATAATCCAGATGATTTCTGAAATTCGGGGCAATGCCGATAAGATTTACACCATAAGGTTTATCTGTTTTTTCTGATGTTTTTTTTATTTCTTCCTTAAAAAGATCAATTGGCATGTTCCCACCGGCAAGAACACCGAAACCACCCTCATTCGATATAGTGGAAACGAGTTGTGATTCCGAAATCCATGACATTGCACCGCCAAGGATGGGATATTCAACACCAAGGAATTCTTTTCCCCGTTTAAAAAGCTTATCCAGTAATTTTCTTGATTTTTTCATTTTTTTCCTCTTTGAGTACCAACACATAAAAACTCAATTCGTCTGGTTTTTTATGTATGCTCCTGCGATTATAGTAACAATAATTCTATTAATGGGCAACTACAGAATGAATAAAACCTTTTCCCCAGTGCCAGATTGTTTGTGATAATTCTGATGAAAAGGGATTTTTCTGTGAAAAATCAGGCAGCCATTCATCATCATTCCCCTCAGGTTCCTGTATAAATCCGTTTTCAATACCCATAATATCAATAAATGAAGAAATTTCTCTATACTCATCAGTACTGATGAACCGCTGAGGAACAGGCACTTTATTCCCGGGAATATGGACAGGGGT
>CAYSXD010000190.1:0-4837 GCA_964434925.1 uncultured Spirochaetaceae bacterium | reverse complement strand
TGCATGACAAATCTCATGCGTCCCGCGTTGTACGGCGCCTATCATCATATTACCGTCCCTGGAAAGGAAAATTCTCCTGCTGATCAGATCTATGATGTTACCGGCTCACTGTGTGAAAATAATGATAAGTTTGCCATAGACAGAAAACTACCCCGGATCGAAGAGGGAGATTTTATTGTCATTCATGAAGCCGGTGCTCATGGTCATGCAATGGGTTTTAACTACAACGGAAAACTGAGATCTGCTGAACTCCTCTTAAAGACAGACGGTTCTATAAAGCTTATCAGACGCGCGGAAACTATTGACGACTACTTCGCAACACTTATATTCGAGGATTAGAATGGACGGAAAAAACAGATCAAATATTAAACGGGGACTAAAAGTCGCCATAGTCTTAAAAAAAGATCAGCGCTCAGGGACGCTAACCGAAGGAGTGGTGAAAGATATTCTTACCAACTCGGCTCACCATCCCCATGGAATTAAAGTACGTCTTGAATCCGGAGATGTCGGCAGGGTACAGGAAATTTTTGACACATAGCTTATCCCCTAAGATGATTATCTCCCCATTGAGACGCCATATTATTATTGGTGGCAGTAAATAAGACTGCTTACTCCTCTGCAATCAAAACCAGTGATGCGTTTTGACCTCCGAAACCGAAAGAGTTGGTGAGTGCCGCCCGAACTTTCACTTCCCGGGCCTTATTCGGAATGGTGTCCAAAGCACAGTCCGGATCAGAATTTTCCTGATTGATTGTCGGAGGTAAAATTCCGTTACATAAACTCAAAACCGTTGCAGCCGCTTCAATAGCTCCTGCTGCACCCAGAGTGTGACCTATCATGGATTTATTAGAGCTTACAGGTATCTTCCCGGCACGACTGTCGAACACATTATAGATGGCCCTGGTTTCGGTTTTGTCATTGGCCTGAGTGGAAGTTCCATGAGCATTGATATACCCGATATCTGCGGGAATCAAACCAGCCTGTTGTATAGCCAGCTCCATGGCCTTTCCGGACCACTTTCCGTTTTCATCGGGAGCAGCGATGCTTACGGCGTCTACAGTCATTCCCAATCCACCAAGTCGCGCATAGATCCGGGCTCCGCGTTTTTCTGCATGCTCCCTCTTTTCCAGTATCAGAATACCTGATCCTTCCCCAATTACAAATCCGTCCCGGTCGCGGTCAAAAGGACGACTGGCTTTTTGAGGATCTTCATTTCTTCTTGAAAGAACTCTCATACAACTGTATGCATCAACAACCAGTGGAGCAATAGTTGATTCGGTACCACCGGCAATCATTACATCCGCCTGTCCCATCTGCAGGATCTGCATTGCAGTTCCAATGGAATGCAATCCTGTGGCACAGGCTGACAGGACCGCCATATTGGGGCCATGTATCCCCAGTTCAATAGCCACATTTCCTGCTGCCATATTAGGTATAATTTTGGGAACTGCCAGGGGATTCCCCCTGCCGGGTCCCCGTTCCATCAGGGTGGTGAACTGTTTTTCCAGTATCTTATAGTCTCCTGCAGCAGAACCTATCACACAGCCCACCCGCAGAGGATCCATACTGCTCAAATCCAGCCCGGCATCTTTTACCGCCTCAACAGAAGCGCAAACAGCAAACTGTGAAAAGCGGGCCATTTTCCTGGCACTTCTGGAATCCATAAAGTCCCCGGCTATAAAGTCCTTGACTTCACATGCAATAGTGGACCCGAATCCTTCAGCATCAAAGGCTTTTATATGATCTGCGCCAGAGACACCTGCAATCAGGTTCTTCCAGAATTCATCTTTGTTTAATCCAATAGGAGTGATTGTACCGATACCGGTTATAACTATATCCTGAGGATTTTTCATACGTGCTCCTTTATAACAGTTTTCCGTATAATACCCGGGGCTGGCAAATGTTTCAATTAATACAGAAGTATATTTTAACATTTCTGCAACTTAATTATAGTTTTTATATTTTTTCCTGGAATAAAATAATTCATCTAAATAATTGCATATTCCCGGATGATAGTGAGCTCAATTGTTAAAATCTCAAATGAAGTGAATTCCAGATCAATCCTCCCCTCACTTACCGGTAATTCACCAAGCGGTTCCTCCATCAGGTTGACAAGCCGGGCTTTCGTAACTGGAAAATTCAATTTCAGACCAGTCTTACATGGTTCCCCTGCGGATTCATATAGACGAATTATTACATTACTGCCTCTTTCAGACTTTTTAACCGTTTCAATAATAACCGACGGAGATTCAACTGCCATATAGGAAAAAGCCTCCGGCAAAGAACCTTTTCCGGGAGAACAGGAATGAATTGAAAGGGGAATATTCAACTCATATCCTTCCTGAACAACACACCCTTCAACATAATCTCCTTGATGGGGATACAGCGAGTAGGTAAAGTTATGCTCCCCCAGATCCGTATAACCGGAAATTCCACTTCGAGAATCTTCTTTAACTACAAATGGACCGGGATAGCGTACACAACGCAGCAGGGTCAATTCCAGTACATTATCTTTAACCCGATAGCCATATTTGGAATCGTTCAGCAAAGCTACTCCGTAATGACGTCCGGAGATATCAACCCATTTTTGGGCAGGGATCTCATCTTTGGCCATCTCCCATGTTGTATTGGAATTGGTCGGCCTTTTTATACTCCCAAATTGGATTTCACAAACCGCATGGTCTGACCTGACGGCAAGAGGAAAACCGGTTTTAATCATTTTTCCCGGTTCCTGCCAGTTGATCCAGGTAATAAAATCGATACGCCGACTCCCATGAGTAAGAATAATCTGCTGCTTCATTTTTGATTTTTTATATTCATAGAAATGGGTAATACTTATCCTTGGACCGTCAATTTCCGTCTCAGATCTCATTAATACAAAGAGATCAGGTTTCTTTTCACGATAGTTAAGGGAAAAATCCCAGGCATCCCCATCATCTTCATATATGGAAACACAGTTCCCATCTCCCCCTGCTGAAAGGATTTCCTTCTGTAAATCCCTGTCAAAAATACTTTTTATACTTCCATCATCATTGAAAGTTATTACAAGAAGTTCATTTTCCAGTTTCTCAGCATAGGCACCCGGATGATCAGAAACAGGGGGGGCATCAGAAGCTGCATCAATAACAGTATAGCCCATTCCCGGGACTAGAATTTTCCTCCAGACATTCTCTATCTTTACCCATTCTTCCCTGTCCCAGGAAAGGGAGTTTTGCAGAACCCAGGGCCTTCTATACCTGGCAGTATGGATGTTCTTAAAAATTTGGGACTCATAATATAAAATCAGATCCTCTGTTTCTTTAAGCATAAGAACGTAGCGCTCCAGAGATTCTATATATACCCTTTTGATAGATGATCCCGGAAGAATATCGTGGAATTGGTAAAGAAGCACCTCCTTCCAGATGCGTTCAAGGGGTTCCGAAGGATATTCGGTTCCCGCTGCAAACCATGAAAGAACGGCTTTCCATTCCAGTTCCCTCAGTCTAATCTCCATCCGGCGGTTATACCATTTACTTTTACATTGTGTTGTGAATGTTCCCTGATGCCTTTCAAGATAGAGTTCTCCATCCCAGATTGCAAAACGGTCTCTGTCCTTTTCCCATATTGTCAGGAAGTCCCGGACCGTCCTCTGTTCAACCGGACACAGGCCAGCAAGGTTTTTCATTCTTTTAAGTCTTTCCAGGTGTTCCGCTCCGGGGCCGCCGCCGCCGTCACCTACACCGAAAGCCATAAGGCATTGATCGGATATTCCCTTGTCCGAATAATTCTGCTCTATTTTCACAACTGCTGCAGGGGTTGCGGGTCCGTTGTAGGTCTCCTCTGGCAGTAGGTGGGTCAGCACTTCAGAGCCGTCTATTCCCTTCCATTTAAATGAATGATGGGGGTATTTATTAATTAAGTTCCAGGATAATTTCTGGGTGATAAAATAATCCACCCCGCTTTTCTTAAGAATTTGAGGAAGAGCACCACTATAGCCAAATACATCGGGTTCCCATAAATAATTTACATCCCTGCCAAATTCATTTCTTAAAAACTCCTTCCCATAAAACAACTGCCGAATAAGAGATTCTCCGGAGGGAATGTTGGTGTCAGACTCAACCCACATGGCTCCCTGCACTTCCAGACGTCCATCTTCAACACGCTTTTTTATTTTTTCATACAGAGAAGAATTAGAATCTTTCATCCACTGAAAAAGCTGGGGCTGGCTTGCTCCAAAAATATAATCCGGATAACGATCCATCAGATCGAGAACAGTTGCGAAAGTACGTACCCCTTTCCTTTTGGTTTCCCTGATCGGCCACAGCCATGCCAGATCAAGGTGTGCATGTCCAACAGCACTAATAGAAAGAGAGGGGTCCCCCCCCTTTTTCCTGAGCTGATGAGAAAGAATATCTCTCGCCTCTTTTACCTCATCAGTAGAAAAGTTTTTAATAATAAAACCTGCTTCCATTAGCGAATTGAATATCCGGCCGTATCGTGCAGTTTCCGGAGCAAGTACATTCAAAAGATTATATAAGACTTCAAAATCGTAATACAGATTTCGTATATCTTCATTACAAATTGCAATGGACGCCTCTTTTACGGTGCCATTTCCCTGTAAAACACCAAAAAGATCGTTACCTCCGGCATCAGCCCATATATCAACCCTCTCCCCTCCTGAAGATTTATTTGTAATATGAAAAACCCTCTTGGCAGGTGTACCTAATTCCCGGGAAAATGTGGATGCTTTGCTTGTAAGACCTCTGACAGGAGTTCCCCTCTCATCATAAATACATAATTCACCGTTAACATCGATAAGAAGTACTATTTCTTTATCTTTCGCCTCCACGGGAACATC
>CAYSXD010000189.1:0-4855 GCA_964434925.1 uncultured Spirochaetaceae bacterium | reverse complement strand
AATACACGATACGGTGGGATATGTCCTCACAAATATAATAATGATGATGGAAGCAGCAATACGTCTACCCGATACTGAGGCGGAAAAACGAAAGGAGCTCCTTGCTCTTACCCGGTCCCAGGCGCAAAAAGCCCTTAAAGAAACCCGTGTTGCGCTGCGTCATTTGAGAAATGAAAAAATAAAGCAAATTGAGGGAACAAGCATGATTGAAGAGCTGGTATCCTCTTTTAAAAAAGCTACCGGTACTAATATCAGGTTGGAATATGGTAATTTTAAAGGTTTTACAAATGAAAAAATAGATGCTATTATTTTTAGAATAATTCAGGAAGGGTTAACCAATGCTTTCCGCCATGGCATGGCAACACAAATAAGAATATCCTTCTGGGATACCGGCTTCCTGTTGAAAATTGTCATTCATGATAATGGTATGGGGGCGGACAAGGTGGTCGACGGAATCGGTATTGCAGGTATGAAAGAGCGACTGAATGAGATAAACGGGGAGTTGCTTATTCAAAGCGTTGTGGATGGATTTAAACTGACTGTTTTTATTCCTCATAAGGAGCTCCAGTGATTACAATCAAAATTCTCCTTGTGGACGATCAGATACTTTTTATTGAAAGCCTGAAAAGTGTTATTGAAACCATTGCCCCGGATATCTCAATTATTGGTATGGCACATAATGGGAGAGAAGCATTGGATAGTATCAGGAATTCACCTCCCGACATTGTACTTCTTGATGTAAGAATGCCGGTAATGGATGGAGTTGAAACGGTAAAAATTATCCACAAAAACTACCCTGACATCAAGGTTATGATGCTGACTACTTTTGATGATGATGAGTATGTTCACGAAGCAATGAAGTACGGTGCCGCCGGGTATATGCTGAAGGATGTCCCCCCTGAAAATCTTGTTGATTCAATAAGGGCAATAAAAGTGGGGACAGTGCAGATCTCTCCAAAAATAATGGTCAAACTTATGGAGTTTTCCGGAGAAACCACCCCTCTGGGTTCAAAGAAAAAAATAAAGGATATTGAAAGCCTCAGCAGAAGAGAACAGGAAATTCTCTATTTAATTTCAGAAGGTTTTGACAATATCAGGATTGCCGGAAAACTTTTTATAGCAGAACAGACGGTAAAAAATCATGTGCATAACATATATTCCAAATTATCCATTCATGACCGTTCTACGGCAGCAAAAGTAGCAAAAACGGCTCATCTAACCTTCTCTTTATAGTACAAGTACTATTCCCTCTGGTACCGTGATAGTACCAGAATGATGTTGCAAAAGTACCGAACCTCTTTTAAAGTTATATAAGAAATATTACATTTTCAAAGGAGTTACTATGAAAAAAATTGTATTAATTACATTCATGTGTGTCCTGGTTTTACTTCCCGTTACAGGGTTGTTTGCCAACGGACAGCCGGAAACAAAATCCGGAGGGCCCGTTTCTTTTGATTTCTGGACCACAGAAACCCAATCTGACAGAATGGCAACCATTCAGGTTCTAATTGACACCTTTACAGCTCTTAATCCGAATGTTTCCATCCATCTAATAGCTGTAGATGAGAATAAGTTGGCCGAGAATACTCAGGCAGCAGCAGCAGCCGGGACCCTTCCCGGAATGTTTGAAGGACCGGCCGAAACCGCAGTTTCCTTCGGGGCTGAGAACATTCTTGATATCAATGCTGCGACAAAAATTATTAATGGCATAGGGCCGGATAAATATTATGCCGGGACTCTGAAACTTCTGGAAACATCCAACAAGGGGACTTACTACGCGCTTCCATACCATGGCTGGATACAGGGAATATGGTACCGCTCAGACTGGTTTAAGAAAGCCGGCCTGAAACCGCCTTCCACCTGGGAAGATACATTAAAAGCGGCAAAATACTTTTATAAACCGGATGAGAACCAGTATGGTATTCTGGTTGGGACAAAGCCAGAGGCTTATGCCCAACAGTGTTTTACCCCCATAGCCATGTCGAATGATGCGGCTCTTTTTAATAAAGACGGAAAACTTATTTTTGATTCCCCCAATATGAAGCAGGCTGTTGAATTCTACGCAGAGCTTGCAAAGTATAATCCTCCGGGCCCCCAGACATGGAGAGCACGGGATTACTACCTTCAGGGCAAATTGGCCATGTTCTATTATTCAACATACATAATGGATGATCTTGCTCTTGCGGATGTAGCAGCAGGTTCTCTTACCGGGAAAAATTTCACAGATCTTCAAGGAACTGGATTTGATCCGAACCTGGTTAAAAATACAGGGTTTGCACCTATTATGACTCACAAATCACCTGCAGGTTTCGGTGTTGTTGTTGCCCTCGGGTTATTCAAGCAGAAAGATCCGGCAGTAACGGCCGCAGCTGCGAAGTTTATAAACTATCTGTATACCCAGAATGCGTATATTACGTTCCTTCACATGGCCCCCGGAGGCATGAACCCCGTATTGAAATCCATCGCAACCAATCCTCTTTTCCAGAATGACCCCAAAGGAATTTTCAAACATTACGGACCGGATAAGATGGCCGAAATTATTCAGGGACTGAATAATATTGAAACTTTCAGCATTGTTGGCGGGAAGCGGATTGTAGCAGCCAGTCAGATAACCGCAGCACAGATTATTCCTCAGATGCTTTATAATATTACACAGGAAGGAATGAATGTTGATAAAGCTATGACACAGGCCAATTCAGAAATGGAAAAAATAGTTAATAAATAAAGCAATGAACAAGGATGGGGCATACGCCCCATCCCCTTTATCGGAGAATTTAATGGAAACAACCAGGAGACTGTACACCCGAACCCTAGATCGGAAAACGAGAGAGGAAATACTTGGATGGATGCTTATTCTTCCAGCTATGCTTATTATTCTCTCCCTTATTTTGTACCCGATTCTATACAATATCTACCTCAGCTTTTTTAACGTAAACCTGGATGGCGCCAATACGTATATTGGTCTCGATAATTATAAAGATGTTGTTTTTGACACTTCCTTCTGGAACTCAGTCATGACAACCATAATCTACGTTATCTTTACAACTATCGGGACAACATTCATGGGTCTTGTTGTGGCATTAGCCATGAATAAGGAATTCCCCCTTAGATGGCTGGTACGGAGTTTGATTCTGCTGCCCTATGTAGCGCCGTTAATTTCCGTTGTATTCGCATGGCAGTTCATTTTTGATCCTGTTAACGGTATATTTATGGATGTCGTAGTAAACAAACTCCATCTTTTTACGAATCGTTTCAACCTGATAGGCTCCCCAAAAACGGCTGTCTGGGTTGCAATTCTATTCAGTATATGGAAAAATTTCCCTTTTTCCTACCTGATGATCCTGGCCCGCCTGCAGGCAATCGATAAGAATCTTTTTGAAGCCGCTGAAATAGATGGAGCGAACAATTGGCAAAAATTCAAAAGTATTACTCTTTCTGAAATCTACTTTGTTATGGGAGCAGTTATCCTTTTAAGAGTTATATGGAACTTTAATAAATTCGCCGAGGTTTATCTGTTGACAGATAATGTTAAAGTTTTAGCCATATACACCTATTTTAAGGCATTTGTCGGCACCATGGAACTGGGGCAGGCATCTGCTATTGCAATTATACAATTCTCACTCCTTGTTGGATTTATTCTCATCTATGTAAAGAAGGTACTTAAATGGTAAAAAAGAAAAGCCTCTTAAAATCAACAGGATTTTTTATTTTCATCCTTTTTATTATCTTTTTTGTACTTTTCCCCTTTATTCAGATGCTTTCAACTTCCCTTAAATATCAGTGGGACTGGGGAAATCCCTCATTAATACCAAAGGAGATAAACTGGGGAGCGTATAAAGAACTTCTCAACATTGGCCAGAATGAAAAAAATATTCCTGATTCAATTAAATCCCTTTTAAAAAACACACCAAACCTTACGAAAGCTCAAAAAAATAAAATCATTTCCAGATATAAAAATACAGGGAATGTTTTTCCTTTTCTTGAGTATTTTAGAAATTCATCCATCCTGGCCTTTACCGCAGCCACCCTGTCCATCATTATCGCAATATTCGGCGCCTATTCGTTAAGCAGGCTGCAGTATAGAGGACGGTCGACTATACAGCGCTCCGTACTCTTTACCTATATGATTGGCGGTATTATCCTGCTTATTCCGCTCTACCGCATCTTTGTAAAAATGGGGTTTCTAAGTACTCCCACAGGCACCTTTACTGCCCTGATAATTATTTACATGGTTCAGACACTCCCTGTCTCCCTTTACATGCTTGGTAATTACTTTAGAACAATTCCATTCTCGATTGAGGAAGCGGCAATGATCGAAGGGTTTGGAAGATTCAGCATCATTACAAGAATCATTATTCCGTTATCCATATCGGCAATTGCAACAGTATTCATATACTCCTTCATGATTGCGTGGAATGAATATCTGTTTGCATCCATCTTTCTAAAGGGGTTTAATAATCTCTATACCCTGCCCGTAGGATTAAAAACACTTTTTATGTCCAAAAACGCAATCTGGGACCGCATTATGGCCGCGTCAATGCTAACAACTATTCCGGTAATTGCCCTTTTTATGGTAGTACAAAAAAATCTTGCCGGAGGATTGTCCGAAGGCGGTGTAAAAGAGTAGCCTTGAACGCAGAATCCATATCACTTTCCACATTCCTCCTTTATACTATTCCGAATTTTGTTTTTTTTACAGTAATCGGAATGAAAAATTATGGACAAGGCACAGAGAAAAAGAAATTCTTGCATGAGCTGGAGCATAAGGATGAGTGAGAAACACCCTTCTAGAAGTATACCGAAAGGCCGGTTCTTGTGTTGAATCCCGTCAACCGTGAGACAGAACTCCCCAGGG
>CAYSXD010000188.1:0-4873 GCA_964434925.1 uncultured Spirochaetaceae bacterium | reverse complement strand
CCCAATCTTCAGGGCGTTGTATATTCGATAAAGTAACTGAAACTGAATCAATTAAACCTGGTGCATCTACAACACTAATTTCAATGGTTGCTGTACCGCCATTGGGTACATACGTAAAGGTGTCATCATCCGTATCCGTGGCTTCTACTTCAGCACCTGTTGTTGAAATAAAAGCCCCAGGCCCATCCAAAAGAGCATCTGGTCGTGCATCTAGGTAATCGTCAACACATGATGTGAGGACAAAAACCAAACCAACTATTATATATGATATTTTTTTCATAATGTTAAAGTTTAAATTACTATTCCTCAATTTTATCCAAAATTAAATTGAAATCAAACCCAGCAGCTCCACAGCCACCAGTATCTTCCATTCTAATCACTATGTGGCTATCGTCCAAGGAGTTATAAGTTCCTGGTGTGTCACTTGCGGTTTGAAAACTTAATGAAGTCCCACTACAAGCTAAACCTCCGCCTTGAACAGGCATAATAATATTATCACAAATTAATAAAAAGGATAGCTCCGCTTCATGATCTGCTACAAACTCCCATAAATGACCAATTTTAAATTGTCTGGTAATCGTACTAACATAGCTTAATGTAACAATACTATCTCCATTCTCATAACCAAAATAGGGAACACCAAAGGGAAAATCTCCCCCTGGGATGTCAAGAGAAAACTTGTATTTTCCTACAGCAAAATTTTCCGCATCCAAAACAGGACAGGCTACAAAAGTACCGAATGTTGTAGTAAAACTTGTTGTGGCTGTAGCTTGAGTTACACCTGGAGTGGTATTGGAATTACCATCTATAGCCTCTGAAGGAAATACTAATCCATTAGTTAAGCTCGTAGAATTAGTGAACAAGAAGATGTCTCCCCCCCCCAAATCACTTGCACCGCCTAATCCAAATAATAGTGCCAGTTCATTAGCTGTGTACTCCACAGAAATTACGTCTGAAAAATCACTTTGCCCCCATTTTTCAATAAGAACAGGATCACTTTCTTCACCCGTTGACAACGGTGTAAAAGTAACAGAAAATTTAACCGAGTCTAAGTTGGTGCTTTCCGAATACACCTTGTAAGCAAATTTAGCATTTTCAATATCCGCCAAATCCAAAATTGAATTATCGGGATCAACAACAACCCTAACATTAGGACCTTTCTCAAGATCAGAGGGTATCCTTTGCAGGCTCTCATCTTCACATGAGGCCAATAAGAATATTGCCCCTATAAAAATTAAATAACTTAATATATTTTTCATTTTAATTTGTCTTTAGATTAGTTAAGATCCCAAAATACTTTATCGGTGGCTATTACCCTTTGCGAAGGAGCAGTGGAATTTAGCTGTAAATTATTAATATCATAAGGAAATGAAACAGGAAAATCACGTGTTTGAACGGTCTGAGATAAATTATCTGTGTTGCCATTATGTAATCTTGGATAACCTGTTCTTCTAATATCATTATAGCTGATAATAGAATTTCCGAACTGAGCAATCCATTTGGAAACCATTATTATTTCCAACTGTTGCACTGAAGTAGCCGCATCATAATTAACTAGCACAGCATTTGTGTAAGTAGATATATCAGCACCCCCTATAGTGGGCGCTCCTGCTCCATTTGCTAACTCGTTCACCTTAGCAAAAGAAGCATTAATAGCATCAATTAACAATGCTCTGGGATCTTCTGCTGTAACATTAGTTTGAGCCAACTCTGCTCTTATAAATGCTACTTCTGCAGCATCTAATAATCTTTGTGGCGTATTACCCGGCCCTGTAACCTGACCTTCAAGCAATGTTGAGGCATTGGATGCAATACCTCCCAGACCATCGTCAAAACGACCTCCAACTGGAAAAAGTCCTGCAAGCGATTGAGACATGCCCTGATCAAACCCTTCAGCAGGGTCAATATTAAAAGAAAATGAATAAATAGACAAGAAGGGAGTGCCACTATCAGAAGGACAATAGGCGCAAGTATTTTCAGCATCGCCATCTCCAGAACCAGTAGGGAGTTGATTAAAGAAATAGTATGGAATTCTTGGATCAGTTACACCTGCACCTGCCGGAAATAAACCTCCATGCCCAAACGTATCAGCTCCTCTCATTGTTTCAAAAAAGAAGGGATCTATATAAGTACCACTTCCAGCAACCCATTCAGACGAAAAACCCGGATTTCTGTTTTCAGGATTAAAAGAACTACCATAGGTCATTTGAAAATCATCTGCAATATCATTAATCACACCTGCGGTAAGCACAGCATTAACTTCAGATGAAACGTCTCTGGTTAATCTAATGTTATTTAGCATTCTCAGTTTAAGGCTATTGGCAAGCGTTATCCATTTAGCTGCTGACCCTCCGTAGATGGCATCTCCGTTTACTTTAGCATTTTCAGTTTTAAGATTTTTAATGCCCGCATCAATTAAAGAAAATAAATCAGCATAGATATCAGCCCCATCATCGAAGGCAGGCGTTTCAAGAGCAGACCCCTGACCAATTTCAAAATAAGGAACCTCATCCCAGAGATCAACCACTGAGGACATTATATAGGCTCTCATAATCTGGGCAGCCCCTACCGATCCGAAGTCTTCTTCATCAATTCCCTGTTCAATTGCAACTTGTAAATCTGTCATTGCGCCAGCATACAAGCTCGACCAAGAAACTACTACTGAAAAATCGGTTCCCTCAAGACCGTAATCATTAAGCTGTCCTCTTTGAACCCAATGCTTGGCAATAGTACCTGTATATAAACCTAGTCCTCCGCTTCCATTAGCGAAAGTATAAGCTAAATTGGATTGTGCAGCACTAATTAGTTGCGTTGTTGGCACCTTGAGCGGATTATTTGGATCTTCATTTATATCCAAGAAATTCTCACACCCTGCAAACATCAGCACTACAAAAGATAATGCCAATGTTTTTATTTTATATAAATATTTCATATTTGCTTCTGTTTAAAAAGTTAGCCTCAAATTAACGCCATATCTTTTAGTAGATGGAGGCGATGTAAACTCGAATCCTTGAAGGTTGCTGTTTCCAAATTGACTTACCTCAGGATCGAAATTGGACGCCTCAGGGAAATTTGGAGCATTAAACCACAAATTTCTTCCAGATAGTGAGATTGAGGCAGAACCAAATGGCGTCTTTGCCAAAATTGATTTTGGCAAAGTATAGCCCAAAGATACCTCTCTAAGCCTGATTACCGTTGCATCCCAAATAGCCCATTCATCTTGTCCATTGATGGCAAAAGTTTGCCCAAAATAAAGGGTATTTACTTCAACCATAGTTTGATTCGGAATCTTACCTCCGCTCTCAGTTCTAATGGGCTCTTGTGTATTAACATCACCATATACACCAGGAATAATCCTGTTAATTTCCCTGTCTTCTGTATCTTTGGTTACACCACGCCCAAGTAGCGATAAGTTAGTTTGTGAGTAAAGATCACCTCCTTGCCTCCAATCTAAAACAGCAGAAAGGGATATTCCTTTCCAGCTAACCGTATTGGTTAAACCAACAATAAAATCAGGATTTGGATTGCCAATAATTTCTGGGTTCAAGGCAGGAATTAACTGACCATCGGCAGGATTAATTAATAGATTACCCTCATCATCTCTGGCAGCAACACTACCACGTAATAGGCCATATTCCTGTCCGGGAATATGTACTGCTTGCACAGATCCTGTGAAGGTGTTACCCAAAACCAACTCTTCTGTTCCTAGCCTCAATTCTTCGATAACATTTCTATTATGAGTAAATGTTCCGTAAACATTCCACTGTAAACCATTACTCAGTTTTATAGGTGTAGCATCTATCGTGAGTTCGATGCCCTTATTGCTCAATTCTCCGCCATTAGTAAGAAAAGACGTGAAGCCAGATTCGTCTGGTATTGCTACCTGTACAATTTGATCCACCGACCTTCTATCATAAACAGCAACATCAAAGCCTAAACGACTATTAAAAAACTTCAACTCCAACCCCAGTTCCACTTCCGTAGTTTGTTCTGGTTTTAAGTTAGGGTCTCTGGCAATATTTGATAATGTAGATCCTGAAAAAGCTCCTACAGAATTGGTTAATGGTAAAGCAGTAGCTCCAGCTGCAGCAATACCATTAGCATTTAACAAATAAACTGGAACAATTTGATAAGGGCTTGTATCATTTCCAACCTGTGCCCAACTTGCCCTTAATTTACCAAAAGAAAATAGGTTTGAGGAAATATCAAATGCATCACTAAACACAAAAGATAAACTTGTTGCTGGGTAAAAGAAACTTCTATTATCTAATGGCAATGTAGAAGACCAGTCATTTCGAGCTGTAGCGTTCAGGAATAAAAAGTCTCTGTATCCAAACTGAAGGTCTGTATAAACACCAAACAGGCGTCTTTGTGAATAACCACCGCCACTAGGAGCAACAGAGTTTGTGTTGTCTATATCATTGATGTTAAAATCAACATAGCCTATACCTGTGTATCTTTGACTTTCAATGGTTCTTTGGTTAATATTATGACCAAGAATACCTCTGAAGCTGAAGTCTTCATTTATATCTTTTGTTACTGTAAGTAGTAAATTTGACTCAATCTCTTGAAATCTGGTGTAATTATTTACCACTTGTCCTGATCCTCCTGCTCCTCTTGAACCAGGTCTGAAATAATCTGTATTTGTCTGGTTATATCCTGTCACACCTATTCTGTACGATAGGTTTATCCAATCAAGAATATCATAACCTGCATTGAATGAAGCAAAGTATCTATCTGTTTGGGACTCTAATCCTGCATTTTCTACCGACCATAGTGGATTGTCAGCTTGTGACGTAGCAACAAAGAACTGACTACTATTATTCAAAGGGTTTTGAAAAGGCTGACCATGCAAATCCCAGTTTCTACCTAA
>CAYSXD010000187.1:0-4890 GCA_964434925.1 uncultured Spirochaetaceae bacterium | reverse complement strand
CTGGTTCCTGAATTAATTATCAGGAGTGCTCATGGGAAAATGACGGGCAATCAGCTTGAACAGGTGATGCACGATTTTATTCATGGCGGGTTTCACGTTCTTGTTGCGACGACAATAATTGAAAATGGGATTGATATTCCCAATGTCAATACAATCCTGATAGACAGAGCGGATATGTATGGGATAAGTCAGCTCTATCAACTGCGCGGAAGGGTCGGAAGGTCCGACAGAAAAGCATACGCGTATTTGCTATTTCCCGACAAGCATGCTTTATCGGAAATAGCCATGAAACGGCTTTCAATTATTTCGGATTTCAGTGATCTGGGATCAGGATTTAAAATAGCCATGAAGGATCTTGAGGTGAGGGGAGCGGGGAACCTGCTGGGAAGACAACAGCATGGAGATATACTGTCTGTCGGATTTGATATGTATCTTAAAATCCTTGATGAAGCAATTTCCGAACTGACTCCTGATTCTGAGGAAAAGGCTCCCGAAGTGTACCTTGACCTGGATTATTCAGGATTTATCCCTGAAACCTATATAAAGAACCCAATAGAAAAGATGGAAATTTATAAAAAAATTGCTTCAATTCGAAACGATTATGATCTGGAAACAATTACCGGTGAACTTCATGATCGGTTTGGGCCTCTTCCTGATGAGGTCAGCAGTCTTATTTCAATTGCTGAATTAAGAGTTATCTGCAGGAAACTCTACGTACAATCTCTTGTCGAAAAAAAAGGAAAAGTGAAAATTATTTTTTCCAAAGTATCAATACTTTCCATCGACCGTGTACTTCATTTAATGAAAGAGAGCAACGGTTCTGTTAAGCCGGATGCAAAGCAACCGAATGTATTAGTCATCCTGAGTGGAATGATCGGGCTTAAAGATAAATCGGAATTCATTAGGGAAAAACTTCAATTTCTATTATAATATAAAAAGGAGGCGGTGAATGGAAAAAGCATATGATTTGATTTGCAGTGTTCGCGAACTAACCGGTATTTTTAAACAAAAAACTAATTTTGATGGTCTCCTGAATCTTGTTGTTAAATTAGTAGCAAAACATATTAAAACACAATCATGTTCTATCTTTTTGCTTGATGAAGTCGAAAATAATCTTGTATTGAGGGCAACGGCAGGACTCAATTCTGATTTTGTTGGGAAAACGAGATTAAATATTGGTGAGGGAATAACGGGAAGATCATACAGCGAGCGTAAACCAATAAATATTGCGCGTGGTTCTTCTAATCCTGATTTTAAATATATACCTGGAATGATGGAAGAAAAATACGAATCTATTCTTGCAATCCCAATTATCTATCATAACAAAGCATTTGGTGCCATTCTAATGGAAGACTCAAGAACGGGGTACTATACGGAGCATGACATACGGGCACTCACAACGATTGCTGCTCAGCTGGCTACTTTTTTGGAAAATGCCAAAGCGCTTCTGGAATTAAAAAAAGGGATAAAAGAACAACTAAATACACCTAGTTCATTAAAAAGATCATTCTATAAAGGCAAATCAATTTCCACTGGGATTGCACTGGGAAAATCAATTTTTATTTCCCACTCGTTAAAAAGTAAACATTTGCAGGCAGAAAATCATAATTACGGAGAGACTCTGGAAGCGTATGAAACATCACTGAATAGAACAATTGAGCAGCTTGAACACCTGCAGATGCGAATGGATGAAAATCTTTCCGAAGCCGGTTCTCTGATTTTTGCCTCTCATCTTCTTATGGTAAGTGATGATGATTTTTCAGGAACAATCCGTGCTCTCGTGAAGAGCGGCGAACAACCTTCAGATGCTATTATGAAAGTGGTAAATGAATATATTGATCTTTTTTCAAAAAGCGGGAACAGTAACATACAGGAAAAAATAATTGATATACAAGATCTGGGGCACCGGCTGCTGCGTAATCTTATTGAAGAAACAATTGAAGAGGGGGATTATTCCGGTCAGATTATTATAGCAAAGACAATGCTGCCATCTGAACTTGTTAAACTTGCAGCTCAGCATACTGAGGGTTTTGTTTTGTATGGTGTTGGTGTGACCAGCCATATTTCAATCCTGGCAAGGTCTCTCGATATTCCTGTAATTTTTTTAGCTGAGATTGAATTCTTTGCTATGCAGGACGAACAGATGATTGTTATTGACGCATATCAGGGAATAGTTCTTGTTAATCCCGAGCCTGGTCTCATAGAAAAGTATCTGAACAATATAAGCCTTGAAAAATCGGAATTAACTGTAGAGACGGAAGATTATCTGGAAACCTGTACAACTTCCGATGGTGTAAAAATAAAAATTCAGGCTAATATAAATATATTAAGTGATTCAAATAACGCTATCAAATATAAAGCTGAAGGATCGGGATTGTATCGAAGTGAATTTCTTTTTTTAATTCGAAATGATTTTCCAGCAGAAGAAGAGCAGCTTCTTATTTATCAACGGCTTCTTACCAAAATACCTGATGTTGTTTTTCGTACCATAGATATAGGTGGAGATAAAATTCTTGGGACCATTGATCCAAACGAATTGAATCCATCGCTTGGCCTTCGGGCACTGAGATACAGCCTTAAACACGTTGATGATTTTAAAGTTCAACTCAGAGCATTATTACGTGTTGGAGCTGAAAAAGATTTGAAAATACTGTTCCCTCTTGTTACCGGTGTTGATGATTTTAAAAAGGCAAAAGAAATATTGCAGCTGGTTATGCAGGAACTGGGAAAAGAGGGTATACCGTATAATTCAAAACCGAAAATAGGGGCAATGATAGAGTTACCATCTATAGTGTATATGATTGATGAAATAACAAAAATTGCAGATTTTATCAGTATTGGAACAAATGATTTAACGCAGTACATACTCGGTGTCGACCGAACGAATGAGAAAGTTGGTGACCTGTATATACCTCATCACCCCTCAGTACTCAGGGCAATTAGCAAAGTAGCCGAATCAGCGCTTTCTAATAAATGTCCAATTTCTGTGTGTGGAGATACTGCAGCTGACCCGGACATGCTTGAATTTTTTATTGGACTCGGAATTCAGTCTTTCAGTGTCGACCCTCAGATTATACAATTTGTAAGAAGAGAAATCATGCAAATGAGCAGGGGAGAAGCAAAGGACTTTGTTGCTCAGGCCCTTTCAAAAGATACGGTTAAAGAGATAGAGGATTTGTTTTCCCGTGGAAATAAGCAGCAATAGAATGAACAGGATACCGGATAGAGAAATTAAAAGCTATGTTCTTAGAACTGGGAGGATGAGTAAACTCCAAAAACAAGCACTTGAAAAATTATCCGGGAAATATATTGTTAAGTTTAAGAATGAATTTCTCAATATTCATGATCTTTTTCACAATGACAATGCTCTTATACTGGAAATAGGATTCGGTATGGGATCCTCCACAGCTGAAATTGCGGTTAAAAATCCTGATAAAAACTATATTGGTATTGAGGTCCATTCGCCGGGAGTGGGAAAGCTACTCAGTCTGATTGACATAAAAAGCTTGAAGAATATTCAAATTATTTCCTACGACGCTGTATCTGTAGTTCGGTATATGATCCCGGATAACAGTCTTACGGGAGTACATATTTTTTTTCCTGATCCCTGGCCCAAGAAGAAACATCATAAAAGAAGATTAATAAACGAATCATTTATTAATCTTCTTTTACCGAAAATCAAAACCGGTGGCTATATGTATATAACAACAGACTGGGAACCGTATGCCTTGTGGATACTTGAAGTTCTAAGCCGGTTTGAAATGCTGCATAATCCTTTTCATCCTTTCGCAGGAGAAATCCCCTGGCGTCCTGTTACCTCTTTTGAACAAAAAGGAAAGGAAAAGAATCATATAATTCGTAATATCTGGTTTGAAAAACAATAGCAGTCAGGGTATATTAAATTTACTAATGGCAAGAGTAAAAAATAAAAAAACATATAAAAATATTTTGCTTGCCCTCTTGCCAGGAACTTGTCATACTGAAAATTCAAATTATATTAATTGGAGGATCCTTTAATTTATGAAAAAAAATAACAGCTTTACAAAATATGTCACTCTCGCCACAAAAAACAACAGAATAGATCCTGCTGCTTTCTCACGATATGATATTAAAAGGGGATTGCGCAATAATGACGGAACCGGAGTGCTTGTCGGATTAACCCAGATAGGTGATGTTCATGGCTATATAGTTGATGAGAAAGAAAAAGTTCCCGTGGAGGGGAGACTTCGGTACAGAGGTTTTAACATTAAAGATCTTACAGATGGTTTTTCCTCTGAGAAACGATTCGGTTTTGAGGAAATAGTATTTCTGCTTCTTTTCGGGGAGCTTCCGAAGAAAGAAGAACTTGAACAATTTACTGTTCTTCTGGGAGAGCAGCGTATGCTTCCCAACGGATTTACCGAGGATATGATTCTAAAAGCTCCCAGCAATAATATTATGAATAAGTTGGCACGTAGTGTTCTGGCGGCATATTCTTACGATGATAACCCTGAGGAGCAGACAGTTGAGAATTATTTACGGCAATCGATTCAATTAATTGCCTGGTTTCCCACTCTGGTTGCCTATGCGTTTCAGGCAAAAGAACACTATTATAATAAAAAAACACTTGTTATCCATTCTCCTGATCCGGAAAAATCCACCTCAGAGAATCTTCTTATGCTTATACGGGCTGACAGAAAATACACCCCTCTGGAAGCGGAAATTCTTGACCTTTGCCTTGTCCTTCACGCTGAACATGGAGGTGGTAATAATTCAACATTTTCAATCCATCTTATTTCTTCGGCCGATACAGACACTTATTCTGCTGTAGCAGCTGCTATTGGTTCACTGAAAGGAGCAAAACACGGAGGTGCAAACATAAAGGTTCTTAGAATGATGGAAGACATTAAG
>CAYSXD010000186.1:0-4906 GCA_964434925.1 uncultured Spirochaetaceae bacterium | reverse complement strand
AGCATCTATACACCAGGGATCACCTCCGCTATTCTCCATAATTACCTTCTGCAGACGGGGAATATTTATGGATTCTATTCGTTCTCCTTCCCCAGACAACCCCATAAGAAGATCGGCAAGAAACCCCTTTTCTGCTGAAAGGACAAGGGTTGTTGTATTAATCAGATCTACCGGGAAAATTCCTCCCACAGGCTTTAAGATATTATTTGGATAGAGTGCGACAGGAACGGCTGTTCCTTTTTGAATCTTAATTCGAATTTTTTTAGTAACGGAATTAATTACTTTTTTTTCAAGCTTTTCATTATCCAGAGGATCGGGAAAAACAAGAAGATACTCCCGTATCCCTCCATATTCCTCCCAGGGAGAACGTACTGAGGGAAATTCTACCGTAACAACGGCATAATTTGAAAAAAAAGAGCACCCTGAAATAAGCAAAACTATAAAAGCATAACCAAAGGGCCCCGGTTTCCTTATCCAATGGATCATATTCTCTATTACAGGGATTTTCTTCCTGCCGCTTCAATTTCCTTTAGATTCTTTTTATAGATTTGTCGTATTTCAAGCAATATATGCCGATATTCTTCCGAACGGAAATCAGCGTACGTCCAGGGAAGAGCCTGAAATTCCCGGTTAACAAAGAGCAGTGTAATTTCAGCATAGATCCCCTGTCGTAAAGGAACACGGTGACCATTATTTTTTGTTGTTGCCAGCATAAACCGGTGAAGTGACATCATCCCGGGATCAAGGTTCATTTTCCGTTTTCCACGGATAGAAAATATCTTCTCAATCCTGTTTGTTCTGATCTTTATATCATACAGCAGGGACGGGTCGATAAGGTTTTCAAATGAAATAAACCACTTTTTTATCGCTTTTCCCATTTCAGGATTGTAGTAATTGGTAAATTCAAAAGGGAGAAGCCGGCTTCTAAAATCAATACAACCAAACTCTTCCCGCAGGAACTTCTCCACTTTATCCTGCTTTTCCGGAATAGTTGAAAGAATGCCGATGATCAGTTTTTCTCCGGTAAAACTCTTTATACTCCCCATACATCTTCCCTGTTAAAATAATTGTTTCATCTCTTGCAAGACTCTTCATTTTAAACGATAATCTGTTACCTATGGAAGAGATAGAAAAATTTTTATCAGAACTGGAAGATTCTCTACTAAAACATAGGGAATACCTTAACACCGTTGAACTCCCCCGTTTAAAAGAACACTTTATTCTCTATAAAAGTGTTTTTGACGGATTAACCGGCCTTCTTCTAAAAAAGGGACTCATTACGGAGGATCCTTACAAATATGATGTAAAAATATCCGAAGTGAAAGCCCCTTCAAACCATCCTGTTATTGACTCTGAAAAAACCAGTGTAATGAGCCAGCGATTGTCCCAGTATGAACGCCAACTGGACTTTTTAAATCATTTTTTCCAATTCAGCGCAGATTTCATGACCCTCCCCAGATTAAAAAATATTATCTCTTTTATACAGTGGATTGACTGGGATAATCTGAACAGCTCCGCAACCGGGGTGAATACCCAGATACTCGGTGATATAATAGAGAAAATTAAACAGGGCTCCGATCCAATGTCTATGAGCCTTCTTTCGGATGCCGTCAAAAAAATCATCAATTCAAGCAGGCTGATGATGGGTATTTTAAAAAAAGTTTCCATGTACCAGCGGGAAAAATATAAATTCGAAATCAGGTCAAAAATTCTTCTCCCTCTGAATTTAACAGAAACTGCCATGCGGGGCAAACAGGAAGAAGAAATTTTAAAACAGATAAAAAGCAATTTTAAAGCAAATATGGGAGCGGGTGTTCCCTATATAAAAAGCCTTCTGCAGGAAATAGTACATGAGGAGACCTCTGTAAACGGTGACAAATTAAAAGGGGAAATTTTAAAGAAACTTCAACTAAAGAAGAAAAAAGTAAAAAAGAAAGAAATTAACTTTCGGCATCTGCTTCTTGAATCATTAAAGATTTTATCGACCGGAGGGCAGGTACTAAATGATGCTTTAAAAAAAATACAGGAAAACAGCCATCTGTTACAAAACAGAAAGTTAAGTTTCGGGGAAAAATTCCGCTCCTGGTTAATGAATTTATCCGGAAACAAAAAAAATAAAATTTTTTTTGATATTGAATATTTTAATGAAAAAACATCCTCAACAAAAAGAATGAGAATTAATCCTGATTCTTTTTTAGAACAGGGTTTTAGGGAAACCCGAATACTTTCAGCATTGGGTAACAAGATGAGTACTACGTTTTTAAAACTTGAAAATTCTCCGGAAGAGGATATTACTCATTTCCTGGATACACATATATCTTTAACCCGTGAAATTGCGGAAAAACTTGACCCGTTGAATGTATATTTCAAAAGTGAGCTCCCACAAAGTGAAAGAGCAGCTGTGAAAGGGGTGAAACTTGAGCTTTCCTCTATAAAAAGTTCCCTTAGAAAAGCACATAAAAAATATCTCGAATACATTGCCCAGGTAGAAGAATATGAGCAGCTGAGAAAACTCGGGATCGATAATTCCACAGAAGATTAGTTTTTACGGCTCTTCATTTATAGAGAGCGTCATTGCTTACGTATCCACCCTGTATTTTCCAAGGACCCGGATATCCCGCGCGTAATTTTTTAAGCTACTGAGCGCGTTGTTAAAAAGTGAAATATCTTCCGGAATGTCCAGCGAAAGAAAAAACATATACTCCCATGGTTTCCCATGGATAGGGCGGGACTCAAGTTTATTCATATTAATATTTCGATCTGCAAGTACATTCAGGCATTTTAAGAGTTCTCCAGGCTTATCCTGAGTAGAAAATACTATTACAGCCCTGTTGGGAAACAATTCTTCCACTTTTTCCCGTCGTGCAAGAATGAAAAATTTCGTATAGTTTCTTGGATTTGTTTCAAGACCCCTTTTTAGAATTTCCAGCTGATAGACCCTGGCAGCTTCCTCCCCCGCTATTGCCGCTTTCGATATATCACCGCACTCAGCAATGTACGCAACAGCTCCGGCGGTATCATAAAAAGGGATGCCTTTAATATGAGAATGATTTTCCAGGAAATCAGCACACTGTGCCAGCCCCTGCGGGTGTGAATACACCTCCCGTATATCTTTCAGTGACGCTCCTTTAAGACCTATTAAATTATGTTTAATCCGTAACCGGTACTCACCTGCAACCGTAATATCCGGATATTGCAGCAGGAGATCAACATTTTCATTTATTGTTCCGGCAAGTGAATTCTCAACAGGTATAAGCCCATACGGCGCGTTCCCCGTCAGGACAGATTCAAAAACATCCCTGAAGGATGGACAGGGCGAGGTTATTACCTCATCTCCAAAATATGAATGAATAGCTTTTTCACTGTATGCTCCGAAAACTCCCTGAAAGGCAATTCCCTTTCCGGTACCCTTCGTTATGAGCTTTACGTCTCTAACCACTGAGGGAAGATCTTCCGGAAGGCGCTCAATCTCCTTTCCTACAACCGGAGACAGAGCCTGGATATCCCTCATGAGATTTTCAAACTCTTCCGGGTACAGCGACTGCGGACCATCGGAGAGTGCCTGTTCCGGATGAGGGTGGACCTCAATAATAAGTCCGTCTGCTCCCGCAGCTATTGCTGCCAGGGCCATGGGAGGGACCTTGGCACGAATCCCCGTAGCATGACTGGGATCAACAATTACCGGGAGGTGACTGAGCTTTTTAATAACGGGAATTGCCGATAAATCAAGAGTATTTCTGGTATAGGTCTCAAAAGTACGGATACCTCTCTCACAAAGAATGACATCATCCGTTCCATGGGCCATAAGATATTCAGCGGCCATGAGCCACTCTTCAATAGTTGCAGCCATGCCCCGTTTGAGAACAACCGGTTTACCAATTTTTCCAACCGTTTTAAGAAGTTCAAAATTTTGCATATTACGTGCACCGATTTGGAAGATGTCAACATAATCGGACATCATTTCAGCGTACACCGTTCCAACAATTTCCGTCACGACAGGAAGGCCGAAAATCTCTCCCGCCTCTTTCAGGATTTTCAGTCCTTCTTCTCCGAGCCCCTGGAAAGCATACGGTGAAGTCCGGGGTTTAAATGCACCACCCCTCAGCATGACAGCCCCTGATTCCCGTACAGCCTGAGCTGCTTCAAACATCTGCTCTTTTGATTCAACTGCACAGGGGCCAGCAATAACAGCAATTCTATTACCGCCTATGTGAACATTCCCCACTCGAATAATCGTATCTTCACTTTTTAATTCCCGTGAAGCTAACTTGTAGGGTTTGGAAATAGGGATAACCCTGCTGACACCATCAAGAACTTCCACTTCACGAAAATCTATCCGTACGCTTCCAACAGCCCCAAAAACCGTATCATGTTCGCCTACTATTTCACGAACCTGAAATCCTTTTGCTTCTAAAAATGAACGAATTTTAATTTTATCCGCAGCAGTGGCATTTTGTTTAAGAACAACTATCATACCATCAGGCTATTTACTATATTTACCTGTGTCAAGTACGTACTTTACCGTTTTCTTCCGTTTACCTGCATTACTCACCACACGTGTTTTTACCATACTTGCCTCAATATCTATATTAATCTCATTTTGAAGGGTAATAATCTTATTTATGTAATTCAATGTCATTTTCGGCGTTCCCTGTCCGGAAACTTTTCCGACTCCGGCATTATATATGGCAAGGCCAACGATAAGATTCCCGCCTTTTTCAAGACATTTTCTTAAATACCCAAGGCCGTGGCGTGCATTTATCTCAGGGTTAAAAAAATCTTTTTCGGTTAACCGGGGGAAAGAGCGATTATTCAACTGAAAAAGCCCCCGATCTACCGATGAAGAATTTCTATTTTCCGCTGAAGGGCTGAAAGAGCTCTCAACAGAGGCAAGTGCGAAGGATAA
>CAYSXD010000185.1:0-4951 GCA_964434925.1 uncultured Spirochaetaceae bacterium | reverse complement strand
GGTTACGAATTTCATGGGCAAGATTAAAGGCAATTTTCCCCATTGTGGCAAATTTTGCTTTTGTCACAAGCTCCTTTCTGTTCTCAAGGAGTTTTCCCCGCATATTTTCCAGCGCTTCACCTACTTTTTGAATTTCGACCGAGGAATGGGGCGGTACAGTAAAAACCTCGTCGAATTCATTCAGAGGCATCTGCCCCACGCCTGCAGCCACTCCTCCAAGCGGCCGGATAACCTGTATTTCAAGAAAAACGGCAAATGCCGCACTAAGAACCAGTTCAATAAGCAAAAGGACAGTAAAGATTATACGACTGCGAAAAATTTTCATATTCATAGTATCCAGTGAAAAAACAACCTCAGCCATTCCATAAATCTTATGTATAATAAGAATCGGTTCCCTTACAATAAGGGTTTTCCTTTTAAATTCAAGCTGAGATTTCACTGGAAGCTGCCCGGAAAATGTCCAGCCTTCATTCTCCCGTGAAGTATCCGCCAGAACAAGATACTGGCTGGTAACAATTCGTGCGGAGATGACATCTTCTTCACTTTTTATGGAATCAACCAATCCTTCAAGACGGGTTATCTGATAATTCAGTAAAGGATTAACACTCAGCTGGGCAAGAGTCCGTGTCATTACTTTACCCCGGGAAACTTTTTCATCTTCAAGAATTTTTTCTTCATGAGTGATAAAAAATAACCATTGAAAGGTAATAAGAAAGAGTAAAACCGTAAAAAAAATGAGAACTTTACTCTGGAGCGGCATGATTCATTTCCAATATTTTAATATAGCTCTTAAGGCCGGATAAATTTTCATCCGATACGGGACCAAATCCCGAAAGACCTGACGCGTCAAGAACTTTTTTCCCTTCCTGTAAAGATGACAACACAGTGAGGATCTTCTTTATCTTTGCAGTTATTTCCCTGTTAAATCCGTTGCGTGCAATCAGGATCCATCCCGGAACCGGGTCAGATGATAGCAGTATCCGCAGCGAACCTGCCAGGTTTTTGTTTTCTTTCCTGTCATAAACGTTTGAAGTAATAAACCCCGCATCAAGTTTTCCATACGCAACTCCCTTTATGATGCTTTGAAAAGTTTCGGCAAAAACACTTTCCTTAAAATAACTGAAAGGATCTATTTTCTCATTCAGAAGCATGGCTAGAGGTATGTAAAACCCTGCCGCGGATTCATTCTTCAGTGTAAAAGCGATACTCCGGTCTTTCAGATCCTCCTTATTCGTTATGATTGAATCCCTGTTTACCACAAGGAGGATTCTCCGGGTGGTTTTCCCGTTTACTTCCGCCTGTGCAAGAGGAATACAGAAGTTTTTCCCTTTCCAGAGAAAGTACCAGAAAGAATCAACAAATGCCAGATCGTAATAATGATCCTCCAGACCTTTCTTTATAACCGCATTATCCCGTACAATGACAAGATTAATTTCTATTTCGGATTCGTTTTCAATGTTTTTTACAAGAGGAGTCCATTGTTTTAATTTTTCCATTCCTTCTCCCAGCGCGGGAACCGCCAGATAAACGGGTACGGCGGAAAGAGAAAGTGCAAAAAAATTGAATAATAAAACTACCGCTAAAAATTTCCGGAACAGGATCTTCATGTTTATTACAGTATAAGAGGTACCAGAGATATGTCAAATGAAATAAATTTTCCAAAATTTGTAGTTTTTGGGAAATTTATTTGACAAATCCTCTGGGTTCTGGTAAATTTATTTTATGAAACGGGAAATCCATTCAAAACTTCTCTCGATGATAAGAAATAAGAACAGAAATGAAGTCATTATTGTCGAAGGGGCAAGGCAGGTAGGGAAATCTTTTCTGGTAAACAGTGTACTGGAGGAATTGGATGAACCTTTTTTTGCATATGATCTTGAAAAAGACACCAGGTTAAGACGGCAGATTGAAAAAACGGAAGATTTTGAAGACTTCAAAGTGCTCATGACTGATCAGTATAACGTAAGAAGTAATTCAATACTTTTTATTGATGAGGCACAGGAATCGCAAAAGCTGGCAGAATATGTAAAACCCATGAAAGAAGACTGGCCTGATATCAGAGTTATTCTGACAGGATCTTCCATGAACAGACTTTTCTCTAATGAAACACGAATTCCGGTAGGACGAATGAGGAGCCTCTGTGTATACAGTTTCAGTTTTACAGAATTCCTTACAATTTCCGGAAATACTGATTTAGCTGAATTTATTAAATCGTCTCCACATCGCGTTCCGGGATCACGACATACTTTACTACTCAAGTTGTATGATCAATATTTAAAAGTTGGAGGATATCCTGAAGCGGTAAAGGCTTATGCTGCGGGAGAATCATACTATGAAGTAATCGATGAAATAACAGCTTCACTGGAAGAAGATTTCTCAAGAAAGGAAGAATATCAACCATATCTTTTTGCTGATGTAATGAGAGCTGTATCAAACCATATAGGAAGTCTTTCAAAATATTCGCATATTAATACCTCAAAATACTATGCCAGGAAAGTAGTTGAGGCAATGAAATTATGGCATATTATACTTGAAGTTCAGCATTTCTCATTTGATCCAAACAGGTCAGTGTTCCTCCCTAAAAGATATCTTCACGATCTGGGAGTAATAAACAGGAAAAGAGCTCTTGCGGCCCCTGCCATATCAATTCTTGACACAATTGATCCTGCCCTTAGGACTCCTCTCGGTGGTTTATTTGAAAACGCAGTACTTCTTAATTTATTGGAAGGAGAGTCGGCCTCAAAAGCCATTACTACCTGGAAAAAAAACACTAAAACCAATATTGAAGTAGATTTCGTTCTGGATTCTGAATTAACCCGAAAAAAAATACCCATTGAGTGCAAGGCATCACTTCACTTTAAAAGAAAGCACACGCAAAATATTATTCAGTACTTACTGTCAACTCACCAGAAAACCGGTTTTGTGGTTTCCGCTGCCCCAATGGATAGAATAACTACTAAAGAGGGTTTTACCATTATTAACCTGCCCGTGTATCTTGCAACACGGGATAATATAGAAGCATATACCAATTCTCTGTGATTTTATGACCAAGACAGCACATCTTCCATAGCAGCAAATATTTCAGAAACATCAGTTCAGAACAGTGAAATAAATTAGCTTTAATATCTGCACATACTGATTTATCTTTTGTTAAGAATAAATTGATATCCGGATACTTCCTGAAAACCCTAATTCTCCGGCGGCTCGGGAACTCCTTCGGTAATACCATACTCATACTCCCCCGTATAACAGAGATGAGAGACAAGCCCGACTTCCGGATCCCAGCGGAAGATCCTGAAAGCAGGAGGTTCAAGCAGTGGATCAAGGTCATCAACATCATGGAATTCGAGTTTGTAACTAAACGTAGCACTCGGTGTCGTATAGGCAGTTGATCCCTTCCAGCGCAGAGAGGCTTCCCGGTGCGTATGTCCGCTCACCACCGCCTCTATATTGTGATACTTCTCAATAATCGCTCCCAGCTCCTCCTTGCCGTCCATTCCCAGGCTGTCGGGATAGGGCATCCCCGTATCGAAAGGAGGGTGATGCATAAAAATAATTGTTGGTTTTTCCGTATTTTCGGCAAGTTTTTTACCCAGCCATTCCAGGCGTTCTCTGTCCAGTAATCCGCGGTGGCTGCCAACCGAAAGGGTATCCAGCACAATAATCCGCAGAGGCTGGTCTTCAACCGCGTACTGAATAAACTCGCTGCCGGTATTCATATAATGGTGCTCCGAAAAAATAGTACGCAGCGAGGAACGCTGATCATGATTTCCCACAACAATATAGTATGGCATCTTCAGTGTCTTAAAAAGAGTATGTACCCTCCGGTAGTCATCCTCGTTACCATGATTCGCCAGATCTCCCGATACAACAAGAAGATCAGATAGGGGATCCATGGCATTAACACTGTCTACTGCCTGTACAAGCTGCTCGTACAAGTCCACTTTGCCTGACGGGAAAGGAATTATTCTTCCCACATGCAAATCGGTAATCTGTGCAATTGTAAAGAGATTTTTCATCATTTTCTCCATAGTGTGTACAAAATAGGAAAACAGGTAAAATGATGCCCGCTCCCTCACAGGCGATGGTAGTTTATGACATATATTTCGTCAAGGGCGGCTCTATTCTTCACTCCACTGATAAAATACGAGTATATTAGTATGTTTTTTTAAAAAATAAGTGTATATTTCGTGAAATTACAATAAGAATGAATTATACTTTTCTATATCCAATTGGAGGTACTGTATGAAAAAAATACTTATTACTTTATTTCTTTTATGTTTCCTGCTTGCCGGTGCGTTTGCACAGGTAACGTATAATGAGATGGAATCTTCCTTTTCTCAATTTTCCAACGATGTTTCAGAATCCCTGCCCTTCGCGTCAACCATCGGTTTGCAATGGTCTGACGCATATGTGGGCAGCTTTCCCCATTTCGGTATCGGACTTTCCATTGGGGCGGTAAGCATACCGGAAAAGGCTTTCTCGTCTCTAGCGTCCACACTGGGTTTCACCCTTCCGTCAGAGCTTACCAGTCTGGGAATCGGCGTTCCCCTGCCCGGATACACGATTGACGGCAGGCTGGGGCTCCCACTTCTCCCCTTTGATGTGGGCATCAAGTTTGGATTTATTCCTCCGGACGCCACTAAAAATACTGCCTTTTCTGTTGATTACACCCTTGCCGGAATTGATCTGAGAATGCCGGTTGTTAAACAGAACCTGCTGCTTCCTGCTGTATCTCTCGGTGTTGGATTCAACTATCTTTCCAGTACGGTCAGTACTACAGCATCAGGATTAGGGCAATCTATGGATCTTACTTCTTACGGTCTTGGAACTCTGCAGTTTGCCGATCCGGACGTTGCCTTTAAGATGGAGAGCAAAGTACTTGATGCGAAATTACAAGTAAGCAAGAGCCTTTTAATCTTTACCCCCTATCTGGGAGTCGGCTATTCGT
>CAYSXD010000184.1:0-4975 GCA_964434925.1 uncultured Spirochaetaceae bacterium | reverse complement strand
GGGTTGTCTCTGATCTGCCGCTTTCAGTATCCCGTACTTCTACCGGAATACCATTTTTAAAGGTAATGCTAATTTTTGTAGCTTTATCAGGTGCGTTTTCCGGAGAATTTGTTCGGGAATACACATCTTCTGTCGCTTCTGTTGCCGGATCTTCAAGTATTCCTGCTTCATGGCTGATATGCAGGAGGTTGTCATCCTCACTGTACGGTTTTTTAGGTGTGGAACTTATTGGGATAGCATGCTTTTCAGCATATGCTATCATATCACTTCTTCCGGTAAACTGATCAAGAAATTCACGGGTTTTCCATGGCGAAATAATTTTTATATTCGGGTTAAGCGCGTAGAAGGAGAGTTCAAACCGTACCTGATCGTTCCCCTTTCCTGTTGCACCATGGGCAACATACAAAGCCTGTTCCTTTTCGGCAATCTCAACCTGTTTTTTCGCAATTAATGGCCGTGCTATGGAAGTCCCAAGTAGATAATTCCCCTCATAGACAGCATTGGCCTTAAAAACAGGGAAGATATAATCGGTGACAAATTCTTCTCTCAAATCTTCGATGTAAACTTTACTTGCCCCTATGTTAAGGGCTTTTTTTCTGGCAGCTTCAAAATCATCCTCCTGGCCGACATTTGCAATGTATGCAATAACTTCAAAATCTTTGGCCAAAAGCCAGTGCAATATAATTGATGTATCGAGTCCCCCGCTGTAGGCAAGTATTACTTTATTATCGTTCATATAATGCTCCTTTTTCAGAATCTAATTGAGTTATAACAAAATACGACAGTTGTGTAAAATTATTATAATCTATAAGGATATAAGTTTAACTTATATCTTATCAGTAGCTTCGGGATTCAGGTACTTTGAACAATTTTCCTTAAGTTCTCTTACTATTGCCTGATGAAGATCAGAATAGTATGCCTGTTTATGGAAATGCAGCGTAACAGGCTTTTTGTACAATAAAAATCCTTCAACTTTTTTAAGCTGGGGGCGATCGGTCAGAAGGTGTACGGGCATAACGGAGCGTCCAAGCCCCTCTTCAACACCGGAAATTATTCCGTAAGTTTCTCCCATAAATCTCCGTGAGTATTCGTCAGGAGTTCCTTCCTGATTGTTAAAAAAATCCTGTGTCGCGGGATCGTCCGGTGCATTATCCAGGTAAACATTTTCAGGAGAAACATATTTACCACTCTCAATAACAATATATTCTTCATATCCAAGAATTACTTTTTCGATTCCCGGAGATTCCAGAGAATAATCCAGCAGAATAAAATCGCACTCAGAACGTTCTAAAAGTTCAGGGAGTCCCTGAGTTTCTTCATGAATAAAATCACACTGGATTTTAGGATTCTTTCGCAGCAGTGAACTCATGGCAGGGATAATGACTGATCGTAGAATGGATGAAAAGGCTCCTATTCTGGTAATTCCGCCCAACTGCCCCGCACTTGAAGGAAGAAGATTAAAAAGGAGTTCCTGCTCCATCGAATCCTTTACCGAACAATAGCGCAGTAAACGTTCTCCCATCTCTGTAATACGTACTCTGCCCGGTTCCCGAATAAAAAGATTTGCACCGATTGTTTGTTCCAGATTCTTTATTCTCTGGGAGAGGGCTGATTGTGTAATAAACAAACTTTCAGCGGCTTTCGAAAAGTTGAGCAACTTTGCGACAGCAACAAACGCGTCAAGCTGCAGTGATGACAGACTCATGCGGTGATACTATACTTAAATTAAATATGTTGCAATCAAAATGACCGGCTGTAAAGGCAGCCGGTCATACGATGCTACAATTTTATTATTAATAGATTAACATAACTGCATGAAAATCTACAATTTCAGAGATGCTCACTTAAACGTAGTGGAGAAACTGCCGCCAAGGTAAAGTAGATATGGCTGAGCGGTATTATTAAAATCTTTCGAAGTAAAAAACATTACCCCGCCGCCGAGTCTGAATGATTTCCCCAGTTTAAATGCGACATTTATTTCCGGCATAAGAAGATCACCCGTTCCTGCATCGTTGTACAAGCCGAATAGGAGGTATCCAAGTCCTCCAATTTTGGCATTAATTACTATTGGAGAGAGATCCAGTTCCGCGAAAACCATAGGCCACACGATACTTTCCAGTATAAGGGAATACATCTGCAATCCTGCGCCTACCTTGATGGGACCCAGGGCAAACTGATAACTTCCTGACGCTTCAGGTAAAAGAAAGGTATACTTATCCAGAATATTCACAGAAGTACTGCTAATGCCGGAAGCATCAGAAAAATTGATGCCCATTTTGACAGGAATTTTTATTCCCATATCAAGTCTAAACTGGGCAAAGACACTCGGAACTAATAAAATACTAATGATAACGATAAAAAAAACTGTCTTTTTCATATCAAACCTCCAAAGAACACTTCCTCTTTTATAATATAGCACATTATTCTGTTTTTTCAATAATTTAGTAATTTTTGTTCTCATGTCCCTGTCCGAGAATCATTCTAACTGCGTGTTCCATGACAGGAGCAACAATTCGTGTGCAGAGCCGGACTGCTTTTACCGATCCCGGAAAATTAATAATAATGGTGGAGCCTTTCATTCCCGAAAATCCTCTTGAAAGCATCGCAGAAACTGTTTCTCTGTAGGAAAGCGCCCGTATTGTTTCTGCTATGCCCGGCAGCTCTTTGTCACAATACTCCCGGGTAACCTCGGGAGTAAAATCCCGGGGGCCGATACCTGTTCCTCCGGAAGTAAGAATAAAGTCCCAACCGGCATAATCTTGAAAAGCATTTAAAATCTCATTTTTATCATCGGGGATAACCCGGGTGAATATCTCAATTTCAGAAACACTTTCCTTCAGAACCTTAACAATTTCAGGGCCTGATTTGTCTTCGTACACACCTTTCGCTGCCCTGTCAGAAATCGTAATAACAGCTGCTTTCATGGGTAATTTCTCCTCCTTTTAAAACTTTTGCGAAGACACCCTTTCGCGGCATAACACAATCTCCAACGGCCTGATAAATAGCGCACCCGTGGTGACATTCTTTACCAATCTGGGTTATTTCCAGGAGGGTTCCCCCCATGCTCAGCAGTGTCCCAATGGGAAGATTATGCAGAATAATCCCTTCCGTGGTAATATTTTCGGCAAAATCTCCGAAATCCAGCGGGATACCCTTTCCTCGCATTGTTTCTATCTCCTCATTGGCAAGGAGAGAAATTTGTCTGTGCCATTTTCCCGCATGAGCATCACCCACTATACCGTGATTTTCCTTAAGAAGAGCATGGGAAACAGGTATCTTCTGTTCGCCTTTTTTTTGTGAAATATTTATTGATAAAATTTTAAAATCTTTTCTCATACTGCCTCCTTTGTCTTTTTCAGTAAATGAATACCACTGATTTTCATATTTTTATCTACTGCCTTACACATATCATAGATCGTCAGTGCTGCCAGGGAGACTGCCGTCAGCGCTTCCATTTCGATACCGGTTTTGTCAATACATACGGTAAAGGAAGTAATTTTCACAGCATTTTCTTCACATTCAAGGGTCAGATTTATCTGATCTATTTCTATATTATGGCAGAGGGGAATAAGATCCGATGTTCTTTTGCCCCCGGTGATTCCGGCTATTTTTGCGACAGTCAGTACATCACCCTTTTTAATAAGATTATTCAGTATCATTTTTACCGTATCCGCAGACATAAAAATTCTGCCTTCAGCTGAAGCAGTACGTTTGATTTTTGGTTTTGCGGAAACATCCACCATTACCGCTTTACCTTCCTTGTCCACGTGTGAAAATTCCATTTCATCCTCCTATTTCAATCATACTTCGGTTTGTACATACCATCCCGTTTTCCGGTTTATCCAGTATTGCCTGCTCTATTGAGCTCCGGAAATCTTCCCTGTTCAGTGGGATCTCCTGGTTGGAATGAAGGCAGGGTTTTAAAAATCCGTCCGCTGTCAGTCGTATTCTGTTACAGAGGGCACATTTGGGAGGGCGGTCATACGTATAGGCATTTTGCTTTTCTGTTGTCAGTTCATAATGATTAATCATTTGAAGAATGAGTCCTTTTGATGAGCAGAACTCCTTTAAAGCGGCAATCTCTTCATTTTCCGTATCATTCATGACTACCATATTTATCTTTATTTTCTCAAAATTTTCTTTTCTTGCAGCTTCTATCCCGTTTAGAACGTACTGAATATCACCAATCCGGGTTAGTGCACTGTAGCGCTCGGGAATAAGTGTGTCCAGTGAGATATTAACACTGTTTAAACCTGCCGCCCGAAGAGGAGCTGCCATGGTATCAAGAAGAACACCGTTTGTAGTCATTGCCAGATGTTCAATTCCCTTCACATTATTCAGCATTTTTACAAGCTGAATAATACCGTTTCTCACGAGAGGTTCACCTCCGGTAAGACGTATTTTCTTTATACCCGATTTTGCCGCGGCTTCTGCCGTCTTTACAATATCTTCAAAACTCATTATTTCATTATGTGACTTCAGGGGAATTCCCTCAGCAGGCATACAGTAGGTGCAGCGTAAATTGCATTTATCTGTTACAGAAATTCGTAAATAGTTAATTTCCCGTTTATATTGGTCTAACATCTACAGCTTCTCCTTCTTTCAATTCTGTGACTCCCATCGGCACAGTTACCAGACCCTGCGCGTGCGCCAGCGCGTTAAGATGGGATGATCCGTGATAATTGAGCGGAATAATACTATTCCCATCGATTCTAACCGGGTGGAACTCTGTCCTTTCAGTATCCCGGCGTCTTAAAGTTCTGGTAAGAATCCCTGTGTAATGAAATGGAGTATATGTCAGCCCTCCCAAGCGGAACAGTAGTGCTTTAACCATAACTTCAAAAATGACAAATGATGATACAGGGTTTCCCGGAAGTCCAAAAACAAATGTGTCTCTATTTCGGCCGAAAAAGGTAGGTCTGCCGGGTTTTACAGCTACACGATGAAAGATAGTTTCGACTCCATTTTCATTTAA
>CAYSXD010000183.1:0-4978 GCA_964434925.1 uncultured Spirochaetaceae bacterium | reverse complement strand
ACTGTATAACCGTCAAACGGAGAGAATACATATTGCCGCGGCATTCGGACTAACAGAGAAGGAAGTTAATCGTGGATCCTACCAGCCTGGTGAAGGTATTATCGGACGGGTATTCAAAACAGGCATACCGGTTGTTATTCCCGAAATACAGGAAGAACCGCAATTTCTCAATAAAACGGGAGCCCGTAAAAATGGTAGTGAAAAAAATACTGCATTTATCTGTGTTCCAATAAAAATAGAAAGTATACCAATAGGGACCATTAGTGCTGACCGACGGTATTCACAGTCGAAAAAGCTTGATGAAGATGTAAAACTCCTTTCCATCATTGGATCAATGATTGCGGGAGCGGTAAAAATACGGCGAAAGGTTGATGAAGAAAAAGAGCAGATACGAAAAGAACTTACCACTAAATTTAAACCTGACAATCTTATAGGCACCTCAACAGCAATGAGTGAAGTATATGACATGATACACCAGGTGGCAAAAAGCGATGCAACTGTCCTAATACGGGGGGAGAGCGGAACGGGAAAAGAACTCATTGCTCACGCAATACACAAGAACAGTTTGCGTGCCGACAAACCATTTATTAAGGTAAACTGCGCGGCCCTTCCCGAATCGATTATAGAAAGCGAGCTTTTTGGTCATGAGAAGGGGGCATTCACCAACGCTATACACAAAAGAATCGGCAGGTTTGAGCTTGCAGATAAAGGAACAATTTTTCTGGATGAAATTGGTGATCTTACTCCTTCCACACAGGTTAAACTTCTTCGTGTCTTACAGGAAAAGGAATTTGAACGGGTTGGCGGCACCGTGACAATCAGCATAAACGTACGCATTATTGCCGCGACAAACAGGCCGCTGGAAAAACTTATGGGAAAAAGTCTTTTTAGAGAAGACCTTTACTACCGGCTTAATGTTTTTCCAATCCATCTTCCTCCACTTCGTGACCGTAGAAGCGATATTATGCTCCTTAGTGACTACTTCACAGAAAAAAACAGCCGGGCCACCGGAAAACCTGTTAAACGGATATCAACTCCCGCGATTGAACTTCTTATGAGCTATCACTGGCCTGGGAATGTCAGAGAACTTGAAAATTGTATTGAGCGGGCTGTTCTCCTGAGCACGGATGGAGTAATTCACGGTCACCACCTTCCGCCAAGTCTTCAAAGCGCCGAATCAACCGGGACCAGTATCAGTGAAACACTTGAAAAAGCCCTTGGCAAACTCGAAAAAGAACTGATACTTGACGCACTTAAATCAACAAAAGGAAATATGGCGAAGGCCGCCCGTTTACTTGGTCTGACCGAGCGAAAAATGGGACTTCGTGTGATGAAATATTCCATTAATCCCGGAATTTACCATACATAAATGTATGCTTATCGTATTTCACAACATTTATGTAAGTTTAAAAACAGAACATCAGCTTTTAGTATCGATCCTCATTGAATGATCATTTCTATTTCCTTACATTACAATAACTTATATTTTTTTTAATTTTCTATATTTTGTTGGCACGGTTAGTGCAGTTTAACAATTAAACAATTAGTAGTCAGTATTATTGAGAGAGGAGCACTATGAACGGAAAAATTAATTTTAAAAAAACACCCATGAGTGAAGTATACGGCATTAACTCATTCAGCGATGCCAAGATGAGAGAGTATCTTCCAAAAACAGTTTATAAGGAGCTGAAACTTGTCCAGAAAGGAGTTAAAGAACTGTCTCTGGACGTAGCGGAAGTAGTGGCAAGCGCAATGAAGGATTGGGCTCTGGAACATGGAGCCACCCACTATACACACTGGTTTCAGCCTCTTACCGGCTTAACGGCGGAAAAACACGATTCGTTTATTTCCCCGACGGAAGATGGACAGGTTATTATGGAGTTTTCGGGGAAGGAGCTCACTCAGGGGGAGCCTGACGCGTCAAGTTTCCCCAGCGGAGGGTTACGGGCGACCTTTGAAGCCCGGGGATATACAGCATGGGATACCACGTCACCGGCATTCCTTAAAGAAGACAGTTCGGGAAGCGTCATTCTCTGCATTCCAACTGCTTTTATATCATACACGGGGGAAGCTCTTGACAAAAAAGTTCCTCTGCTGCGTTCAATGGAAGCGCTTAATAAACAGGCGTTGAGAATATTAAAACTTCTGAAAATACCCGCGGAAAAAGTCACAACGACAGTGGGTGCTGAACAGGAGTACTTTCTTATTGATAAAAAATTTTATGACCAACGCCCTGACCTTATTTTAACAGGAAGAACAGTTATCGGGGCCATGCCGGCAAAGGGTCAGGAGATGGATGACCATTATTTCGGGACAATAAAAGAAAAAGCCGCCGCGTTTATGAATGAACTTAATGTTGAACTCTGGAAAACGGGAATTTCCGCTAAAACACAGCATAATGAAGTAGCTCCAAACCAGTTTGAGCTTGCTACAATTTTTGATACAGCTAATGTGGCAACGGATCAAAATCAGCTGGTCATGGAAACAATGAGAAAGGTCGCAGCCCATCATGATCTTGTCGCGCTGCTGCATGAAAAACCTTTTGAGGGAGTAAACGGATCCGGAAAGCATAATAACTGGTCTATTACAACAGATACAGGAATAAATCTACTTGAACCGGGGGACTCTCCTGAACACAATACCCAGTTTCTTCTGTTCCTTTCGGCAGTTATTGAAGCGGTCGATACGTATGCTCCTCTGCTTCGGATGTCCGCTGCCAATACGGGGAATGATCACAGACTGGGAGCTAATGAAGCTCCGCCGGCAATAATTTCCATTTTTCTGGGGGAATCTCTCACATCTATGCTGGAACAAATGGCTTCAGGGACGAAGGTCACCGCGGGAAAACAGGAAACCCTTGGAACAGGAATCCCATCGGTACCGCGTCTTCCGAAAGATTTAACCGACAGAAACAGAACATCACCTTTCGCGTTTACCGGTAATAAATTTGAATTCCGCATGGTCCCTTCATCAATCTCAATTGCAGGTCCAAATACAGTATTGAATACTGCCGTCGCGGAAATACTCTCAAAATTTGCCGAAAAAATAGAAAAATCGGCAGACATACATAAAGCTATTAAAACTATAGTTGTCAACAGCTACAAAGCTCACAGAAGAATTATCTACAACGGTAATAATTATTCGGATGAATGGCTACAAATAGCCAAAGAGAGAGGTCTTGCAAATATTGATAATTCAGTTGATGCTTTTGGAGAACTTAGCAAAGATTACTCAATACAGCTGTTCGGTAATCACGCGGTCTATACAAAAGAAGAATTACTGTCCCGATATGAAATTAATCTGGAATCGTACAGCCATCAGATAAATATTGAAGCGGGGATCATGATTGAACTCTGTAAAAACTACATTCTCCCGGCGGCCAACACGCATATGTACACACTCGCGGAGACAATTGAAAAACTGGAAAAGCTCAACATGAACACGGTAACCCTGAAAGAGAGTCTGGCTGAAGTTGTGGAATGTTCCGGTACTCTTTACAAAAAAATAAAAAACCTTTCCGCTGTATTAACAGAATCCAAAGAGACAGAAGATATTCGCAGGCAAGCGGAATCATATAGAAGTAAGGTATTTACCAGTATGGCGGATACTCGCAAAACAGCTGATAAACTTGAGAAATGTATTCCGCGGGATTTGTGGCCTCTGCCGACATACTTTGATCTGCTGTTTAAACTGTAAGTGCCCGGGATCTGTTAAAAAAGTCGAACATACGTTCGGCTTTTTTTTATACTCCTTTATGGAATTTGTAATTATTATCTTCAACTGTTTTCGCCTTGACATCTGGTTTCACATTTCCTATCATGCCGATAGAATGAACATAAAACTTAAAATAATATCCTGTGAGGTTCTTGCCGAAGAGATAGCCAATGCGGCCGGATCCCTCAAAATGGATATATCAGAGGAGTATCTTCCGGCAGGACTTCATGATAATCCTGATAGGCTGAGGGAAGAGCTTCAGCAGGCAGTTGACAGGGTTTCTCCGGATGTTACAGAAGGGAGAGCGCACTACAACGCAATTATTACCGGTTATGGTTTATGCGGAAGAGGAACGATTGGTATAGGTGCCGGAGAACAAACATAGAATGTTTTGGGAAAGACCACTGCCGGTCTCTATTCGTGGATTAAAAGTCCGAAGCCAGCATATACCCACACTTAAAAAGATAAAAAAGGGGCTTGGGCTCGGTATTGATGCCGGGGGGACATACACTGATGTCGTAGTCTATGACTTTGACCGGTCTATGGTTCTGTCAAAAGCAAAAGCCCCAACAACCAAATGGGATTTTACTCTTGGAATAACAGAGGCTCTAAGAACTCTTGAACCTGACTTGTTATTAAAGATTAAAATTACTGTAGTATCAACGACACTTGCTACAAATGCAATAATTGAGAATACCGGATGCAGGGTCGGTCTTATTCTGATGCCTCCTTTTAAAATATCACCCGGACAGATATCCCATACTCCCTGGAAAATAGTACACGGCCGACTTAATATTCAGGGTGACGAACTTGAACCGATATCGGAAGAAGAAATCAGGTTGACAGTAAGAAATCTTATTAATAAACACCGCGTAGAGGCATTTGCAGTTTCCGGGTATGGGAGTACTTTCAATCCTGTACATGAACTTGCAATAAAAAAGATCATAGAAGAAGAAACGGAACTTGGTGTCTGCTGCGGCCATTCACTTTCAAGTACTCTTGATTTTTTTGTCAGAGCCAATACTGCAGTACTTAATGTCAGGATAATACCACTTATTGAGCAGTTTATCAGAGAACTTGAATTGTCTCTTAAGGAACTGGCTATTCACGGAACAGTAATGTTTGTTCGTGGAGACGGCTCTCTTATGAGTCGGAAAAAAGCAATTCTTAATCCGATAGAGACAATCCTTTCCGGACCAGCCGCAAGTATTGCCGGAGCCAGATTTCTTGCAAAGAGCACAGATGCAATGATTATAGATGTAGG
>CAYSXD010000182.1:0-4993 GCA_964434925.1 uncultured Spirochaetaceae bacterium | reverse complement strand
ACGAAGCAATTTATCCTGAACCACATCTCCATGCGCAAAGGTATCAGCTTTAATCCCCAGAAGGCTGTCCATCGCCTCAGCCAGATTGTCAGCAATTTTCAGGCCGGTATATTCAGGTGATGTTTTTATTATTTTTTTCAGATCCTCTGAACCGGTCAGGATCTGAATCATTCTTTTATTCGGCTGGGCATTCTCAGTAATTATTGACAGCATCTGAATAAATTTTCTACCGGTACTTTCCTGTATATCTATATTGCTCAGCATAATGAGAATACGTGGATTCCCAACATCGTAAAGGTTAAGAAGTTCCTTTAATTTATAGCGTAGTAGTTCAATTTTTTCAGTATTAAAGCCCTGGGCTACTTCAATAAAAAGAATATCCTCATTAAAATGAGCTTCCAATATAGATGGAGTTTCATCCATTTTAATAACTTTTCCCGTAAGTTCACTGATACTTTTAAACAGAACATCCATTTTAATCGGCTTTGAGAGAATCTTTTTTACATTTGACTGCGCCATCTGTACAACATGTCTCTTGTCCACCTTTGAAGCAATCATAACAACAGGGATTGGAGCGGCATTACGATCATTCTGTTTATCAGAGAGGACCTCCATACTACTTTTTCTCGCCAGCATATGATCCATAATAATAAGATCGGGAGGATCATTCCTCATTTTTGATATTCCATCAAGTCCGTTTAAAGCAAACTCGACCCCAAGGCCAAATTCATGAAGCTTCGCTCCCAGGTACTCTCTGAATAATCCTGATTCTCCAATTATCAATACTTGTTTCATAAAGCATACTCCATAACGATAGTATCATGGACAATAAAGAATAAGCAACATTTTTTTATTGTTGAATTTTATAACCTATTACCCGTAACAAATTTTCTCTCTCTTTTTTATCAGAAGGACTTTCCACTCCTTTGGGGCCAAAACCGTCAATAACACCAAGAATACCGTTGCCCTGTTCTGTTTCAGCAACAATCACTTGAAGCGGGTTAGCTGTTGCGGCAAAAATATGTACAACCTCAGGGCAATTTTTTAGCTGATTAAGGATATTAATTGGAAAGGCATTTTTAATAATGAGAAAAAAAGTATGCCCTGCCCCCACGGAGCGGGCACAGGCAACAGCCTGCATAATGAGGTTTTTATTATTCCCTTCCGTACGAATAAGACACGGACCGGAAGCTTCATTAAAAGCAAGTCCGTATTCTATTCCGGGAACACTGGTAACAAGGATCTCCGGTATATCCTCAATAGTTTTAATAAAATGGGACTGCCCCACAATGATATTACAGTCTTTCTCCCATTCAAGAAGGATCGCTTTAAGATGTATATCCATATATGTTCTCCCCTTTGAGACACCTCAAAAAATATTTAAAGAATACCCTTATGATAAAAGTATATCCAGATCAATTTCTCCCACTGATGCGGGCATTTGAATTCCCCAATTTTCCAAAACAACCGGGTTCACCTCACCAAACACACCGGCCTTGTTACCGTTATAATAAATATCAGCTGACCGCCCTTTAATGAGCCTGGAATCATCAGCTTCCCTTAAGGAATATTCTTTATTAAGATAGTAGAAAATCGCGGAAACTATACTGCTTGCGCTGTTGAATCCTTCCAATCTGTCAGCTCTTAGAAATCCAAGATAATTTTTCGTAACCGTTCCTGAGCTATCTGCCGGTTCTAAAAAAGCGACTTTACCAATCTCAAAAACCGCGTGAGGATATACTGCGTTACCGGAAACAGATTCGGAATTGAGCAGTGAAGGCATAATACTTGCCCTAACGTACTGATAGTTTTCTGTCATTGGATTATCAATCTGGATACATTCCTCACCCGAAACATTCATTTTTTCAATATAATCTTTCCCGGACCCCAAATAATTATACATCATCTCCTGAAATCCCAGACCAATCAAGATATCTTTCACCTTTCGTGAAAACTCTTCTTCTTTCGTTAGTCTTCCTACGGTAAAGGATGAAGGCATCAGAGGTGTAAAACTTTTCATTCCCCGTCCCATCATAACATCTTCTATAATATCAACAGCATGGAGAAAATCATTACGATATTCCGGAACGCTGATATTAATCAATCCGTCTTCATATTCCGAGGCAACACCCATTCTGAATAGAGCAGCTTCCATTTCAGCCACGGTAAGTTCTGTTCCAAGAAGTTTGTTAACATAGTCCGGTTGTACTCCAATTGGTTTCTGAAAATAGTAGGGAGTAACAAATTCTTTCCCAAGGAATGTATCATATGGATATTCTATTTTTACTGGTAGAATTGAAAATCCGGAATCTGCAAAATCACAGGCAACAATTGAAGCGGATAAAAGTAATGACGGTAAATCAGTGCCGGTCAGTTCTATAAAAAGGTGTTCATCCCCCACCTTTACCGCTCCAATTTCCGCAGAGTTGATGACGGGTGGAAAGCTAAGCACGTTACCTTCGGAATCAGTAATAAAAGGGAAAACATCTTCATCAGCTACAATATGACCGTATTCCTTTCCCTTTGGATGTTCATCTATAATACTGCGAAGACTCATCTCTCTATCACTCCCGAGAGGAACAAAAGAAGTGGTGTCAGGATCAGCACCACGATAGATTACAGGATATGTAAAGAGATCACTACGGTACACTCCCATAGCAATAGATTTTCTTTTTCTGCCATAGTTCCAGCACAATTTTTCCTGAGTCTGAATAATATCTTTTAACCCTTCATCTGTAATGCTCTTTCCCTCTACTTCAAAAGCAACAATGTACGGCCGTACATCTTTTATGGAAGCATCCACCCTGACAATTCTTTTTTCATACTCTTTTCCATTTTTTTCACTGGAGAAAAAAGAGTATTCTCTTTTAAATAATCCTTCATATAAACTTACCTGTCGTGCCAGACCGGTTGTTGACCATAGATCGGGCCGGTTTGTATCATTCAATTCAATTTTTAAAATACCATTTTCATCATCCATGCCGTCGAATTCCGCTTTTGCGCAGGGAAGAATATCTTCCAGAGATTCTTTCGTGTAGTTTTTCCCAATTAAAGAAAACAGATTTTTTTTAGATACTTCAATTTTCGGCATTTCTAATTCTTCCTCCGTAGTCGCACGCTTTCTATATCAGGGGTAAATAATTCACGCAGATCATTCAGACCAAGATGCATAAGAGCCATACGGTCAATTCCAAGGCCCCAGGCTAAAACAGGAACATCAATCCCCATTGCTTTTGTTACTTCCGGTCGGAAAATACCGCTACCGCCAAGTTCAAACCAGCCAAGGACCGGGTGCTTTATATGTACTTCTATGGAAGGTTCAGTAAAAGGGAAGTATCCGGGAACATATTTCACTTCCTCGGCACCTGCAACTTCCTCGGCAAACATCTTTAGCAGCCCGAGGAGCGTTCTTAAATTTACATCCTCACCAAGAACAATTCCTTCTGTCTGATAAAAATCAGCACCATGAGTCGCGTCAACCTGATCATACCTGAAACACCGCGCAACACCAAAATATTTACCTGGAACGTTGGCCTTATGCAGCTGTTTGGCCGAAAGTACCGTCCCCTGACTTCTCATTACCTGCCTTCGGGTAAATTCATGGTCAAAAGTATACCCCCATCCCCGGCTGCCTGTTTTCCAGCCGTTTTCATGAGTTGCCGCCACCTGATCAAGGTACGGCTGTTCAATTTTTTTTGCGTGAGAAGGGTGTTTAATATAATAGACATCATGAATATCCCTCGCACTATGGAACTGCGGCATAAAAAGAGCATCACCATTCCAGAATTCGTTTTCAACGAGGGGGCCGTCAAATTCTTCAAAACCAAGAGAGGAAAGTTTATCCTTTACCCACTGAAGATATTCCCCATACGGATTTCTCCTTCCCAGAAGAACCCTGTTAGGTGGAATATTTATATTATACTCACGAAAATTCTTACCTTTCCATGTACCTGAAGCAAGGATTTCAGGAGTTACGGAACCAATTTCATCACCGGTTACTCCACTTTTTAGTAAATATTTCTTCACCTTCTTACCCTGCTCAGTTAATACGTACACAACTTCATCACGTTCAACCACTCTAAAGGGAGATGCTGAAGCTCCTCTTTTTTTGCTATTAGACCGAATAACTTCCCGCTCTCCTTTTGAAAGATCTTCCTCATCAATAAGTTTCTTATCCAATGCCCGTGCAAGAAGATCCGTTAAAATCCGAACCCTGTCAGGCAGCACATCGGAAAGTACCACTACATTTTTCTCACTATCTATTTTGAGTATTTTCTCTTTCGAAAGCTGCCCAAACGAGGAACCAACATCCTTATTCTGAAGTCCAAGACCCGAAGCTATTCCAGGCATCTTTTGAGGGCCCTCTGTTTTCAGAAAGTCAATTATCCTTTTTTCAGGGACTCCTTTTGTATTATATTCCATACCAAGCTCTGTTATTTCATAATATACTTTTGCTGTTCTTTTTGCTTCCGTTATAAATTTTTTAGCAGTAAGCCAGCTGAATACCTGATTACATTGGCCAAGCTTATAGAATAACTCCTGAATAATCCTGTCAGAGGTAATCTCATCCTCTTCTCCGATATAACGAAGCAGCTTAATTTCAAGAGGATGGAAAGCTTTCACATCAAATTCCATTAGAAATCTCCTTTGTAGTGAGACAAAAGTAATTTTAATTTTTAATATTGTAAAGGGTACTGAAGGGTAAAATTTTATGATACTATCTTTTTCAGGAGAAAATGATGAGTATACTGCTTAAAAACACAAGTATTAACGGTACCACTAAGGATGTACGAATAACAGACGATGTTTTTACTGAAATTTCCTCCAATTTAACTCCCAAATTCGGAGATACCGTTATTGATACTTCAGGAAAAATCCTTATTCCATCCTTTAAAAACGGTCATACCCATTCGGCCATGACTCTTTTACGCGGCTGGGGAGATGACATGAAACTGCAGCCATGGCTGAAAGACAAAATATGGCCCATGGAAGA
>CAYSXD010000181.1:0-4994 GCA_964434925.1 uncultured Spirochaetaceae bacterium | reverse complement strand
AATAGTGTGATCTCACCCCATGACCAGATTGGGGATAAACATAACAAGACCAGGTACAAACGTAATAAACAACAACACTATTATCATTGCAACATACATCGGCAGCATCCCTTTTGTCGCTTTTTCTATAGAAATTTTACCAATGGAACACCCAACAAAAAGAGCATGAGTTTGCGTTTAAAAGAAAGCCCATGCCAAAATTTTTCGAACATAAACATAGTTAAGCAATCATACCACAGGTACCGGTAAAATAGTAAAATTTATTTTTTTAATATTTTACCCCTCATTCAGAAACAAGGCTTTAATGTGCCGATCAAAAAGATTATCCGTTACGTTTCTGCCTATCTCAGTCCGAAACTTTTCAAGAGCGCCCGTATAACGGGCACCCATTTCGACGGCAATTTTATATCCGATATGGAGAAGCTGTCTTACATTCATATTGTATTCCGGATTTTCCGCGTCATGACGTAATGTATCTGCATATTTTTGTGCTGTCCAGTTTTCCACCTCACGCGGAAGAGGAAGTTTTCCCCTGTCAATATCAATAACATCCGCATAGGGGGCAGCCAGTTCTTCGTAGCGGCCGTACGCTGCCGAATACACATCTTTTGCTATTGCCAGCCCTTCGCCTCCCGCTTCAGCAAGACCGATTAATTCCTCAAGCCACGTTGTCCCGGCAGTTTTTATATGCAGGCCGGCATCGTGCGCCCGAAGCGCCTTTTTTATAACAGGGTAGATGGAAAATTTATCACTCCCGGAATGGACACTGAGTTTTACATTGTCATTAAGACCGAATTGTTTCACCGCATATGAAATAACGTGCAGATCGTCATTAAACTCTTTTTCGAACCGGGTAATATCTCCCTTGTAATCAACACCTTTATTAAAACGGCCGGTAAACTTTGGGGCTATCGTCTGGAGGGGAATACCTTCATCGGAAAGTGCTGCAAGAATAAAAAAGAGTTCAAGAGGAGTCTGCGGAGTTTCCGTTTCGTCCATGGAAACTTCTGTAATAAAGTTGCTCCTACCCTTCTTTTTTTCAATGTGCCTGTATATTTTTCCCGCTTCAATAGCTGCTAAAAGATATTTTTCGGCAATTTTACCAAGAACTCCCGGAGTAATCTCAAAGGAAGCTTTTATACCGGGAATGGAGAGATCGCCGTAATAGGAACTATATTTTGCCAGAAATGATTTGATTGCATCCCCGGAGGCTTTACCACCAATATATTCAGCAACATCAAGGGTAAAAAAATCTGATGATTCAATAAATATATCCACCGTTTTAAGATTTATATGATCAGCATCAACATAATATGCACCATTCCAGTTCAAACTTCTTACTGCCTTGTCTGCTGCTTCCCGTACTGAAACAGGATCTGTATGAATAATGGCATGCTCCCTGTATGATTTATTCCAGACAATGGCAATGTCCACCCCGCTGCTTTTTGCTTTTATTACAGCCTGCAGCTGTGCTTCCGCTTCCTTAGAAAATCGATCACCTGTCCCCAGTGAATATTTTTCCAGACGCATGAGTTATCCCTCCATCTCTGTCTCTATACCGAAATAACCGGCAGCATTGTTAAAACTTATATCCTGAACCATTTTCCCCAGCAGTTGATAATCTTCCGGAGCTTCCCCGCTTTCCACCCAGTTTCCTACCAGATTGCAGAGAACACGGCGGAAATATTCATGTCTGGGAAATGAGAGAAAACTTCTTGAATCTGTCAGCATCCCTACAAACATTGAGAGTAGTCCAAGATTTGCCAGCGCTTTCATCTGCTGTTCCATTCCATCCTTCTGGTCATTAAACCACCATCCGGACCCAAACTGGATTTTACCGGGTATCGAACCATCCTGAAAGTTTCCGATCATTGTTCCAATAAGATAGTTGTCTCCCGGATTGAGCGCGTAAATAATTGTTTTTGGAAGCTCACCCGTTATATTCAGGGCATCAAGAAATTGGGAGAGTGGAAGGGCCATTTTACCATCCGCAATAGAGTCAAATCCTGTATCGGACCCAAGCAATTGAAACATTCTTGTATTATTATTCCGTAACGCCCCGAAATGAAGCTGCATCGTCCAGTTTTGCCTGGAATTTATCCTTCCTATTTCCAGAAGCGCGGCGGTTTTCAGTATTTCTGCTTCCCGTGAATCCAGACTCCCGCCTGAACGAACGTTGTCGAATAATCTTTTAATAGTTATGGTGTCCCCGGATCGGAAAACAGGGAGGGTAAACGCATGGTCCGATATTCTGCAGCCCGCCCGGTGAAAAAAATCATGCCGGTTTTTAAGAGCTTTCAGGTACGAGTCAAACGAATTAATATCAATATCCGCCGCCTGTGAAAGTGTATCAAGATAGGTATTTAACGCTGAACTATTTTCAAAGTTCAGTGCTTTATCCGGTCTGAATGTGGGAAGAACGTTTACATTAAATTCAGTATCATCATGTATTTTTTTATGAAACTCCAGGGAATCAACAGGATCATCCGTTGTGCACACTACCCTGACCTGGAATTTTTTTAACAATGCTCTGACAGAAAGATCATCCTGTTCCAGCTTCCTGGTAGCTGTAGCATAAATCTCATCGGCTGTATACGGTCCGAGGATTCTGTCTATTCCAAAGTACCGCTGCAGCTCCAGATGCGTCCAGTGAAACAGGGGGTTTCCTATTGTATACGGAACAGTATCCGCCCATGCCCTGAACTTTTCTCTGTCAGGTGCATCACCGGTAATAAGGTTCTCTGCTATTCCGTATGTTCTCATTGCCCGCCATTTGTAATGATCACCGCCAAGCCACGCGCCCGTCAAATTTTTAAAACGTTTATTATCCGCGATGTCCCGGACAGGCAGATGGCAATGGTAATCAAAAATCGGCATATCCGCCGCATACTCATGATACAGTTTCTGCGCTGTTTCTGTCTGCAAAAGAAAGTTTTTATCCAGAAAAGGTTTCATAAAGTTCCTCTTTTTATATATTATCTATCAGATATCCGCCGTCAACGGAAAGAGTAATTCCTGTGACAAACCCCGAAGCTTTCCTGCTTGCCAGAAACACAATAGCCCCGTGAAGTTCTTCCGGACCGCCGAATCTCCCGAAAGGGGTATGGTTAATAATTGCCTTCCCCCTGTCTGTAAGAATTTTTTTATCGTAGTCGGCATACAGAAGCGATCTGTTCTGAATTCCCGCAAAAAAACCCGGAGCAATACCGTTGACCCGTATCTTATATGGAGCAAATTCCTTTGCCGTCGCCGCGGTAAGATTCATAACAGCCGCCTTTGCCGCATCGTAAGCCCATACGCCGGAGAGAGGAACATACGAAGCGGAAGAGGCCAGATTGATTATGGAACCTTCTATTTGATGTTCTATCCAGTATTTAGCAGCCACCTGAGTGGAAATAACAAGACCGCCAAGGATATTGAGCTTCATAATATCTTCAAACAGTTCAACATCAGTATCAATAAAGGATGATTTCCCTTTATTGCCGCCAACCCCGTTTATCAATACCGTGGGAACACCAATCATATCAACAACTTCTGCAAATCCGGCTTCCACCGCCTTTTTATCTGAAGCATCAACGGTAAATGAGTGAATTTTCTCTCCCTTTCCCGTTTTAGCCTGTAACGTACGAACCGCTTCTTCCGGGGAGGTACTTTTCCCTCTGCTCCAGAGGACAACAGCAGCTCCGGCATTCACAACAGCTTCCGCGAAAGCAGTGCCTATAACACCTGTTCCACCGGTAATAAGAACTATTTCACCCTGTAAACTAAACAGATTATTCATGCTTTCTTCCTTTTAAGAGGTATATTATTCACAGAATAGTAGACTCTTCCGTTTAAGTCAAACAATTTCTTTTTGTTTTTTATAACAAAACAAAAAGAAACTATTACCGGCCGCATCAGCTTAAAAAATATTTGTCATCGTTTACATATTTTTAAAACCCGGGAAGATCCCTGTACCGTGCAGGGTAAAAAAATGAATCCCATTCTCTTGACAGTTTTCCACTTTCAAGGTATATATATCAGACAACGCCGCTGTAGCTCAGTCGGTAGAGCAGAGGACTGAAAATCCTCGTGTCAACAGTTCAATTCTGTTCGGCGGCACATTAAGCTGATCCGGTTTCCGGACCAGCTTTTTTTATTCAGGTAAGGCTCCCTGGCTTTAACAGCAAGGGCCCTTAGATCTTCCATTTCAATGAACCCGGCTTCTTCCGGGAGCTATTCATGTTCTATCGCAAAGCTTGCTCTGGAATCTTTTAAAAGTATAAAGGCAGCTGTACGGCTCATTACATCTGCAGGAATCCGTGAAGTGACTTCTGCCGCCTTTTGTTTTAAATTTAAACTGATATAGGTATCCGGTTTCTTTGTCCGGAATACCTAATCTTTGTTCCATGAGCCACTCGTACAGAAACCAGATACGTCGTGTGTAAGCCCCTGTGGGAGTGCTGATTATCAGATTTTCAATGTCCGATGGTTTAACAATTCTGAAAAGCTGCTTAAGAACTGCAAGGTCAATACCTTCATACTTAATAGCAAACTTTAAATGCCCTTCAAGGGATGGGTCCGGCGCATGACGGGGGGTAAAAAGCCGCCACTCCCTTTCTTCTATTTTCCTGTGCTTCGCACTTATGGCACAAAGCCTGTAGGGAAAGGGAACAGCAAGATTATACGCATCTATCAGAGCAGCATAACCCACTGGAACCGCCTTTTCGGGCAGTCTGTATCCGTGAAAAACTGTTACTGCTTCCGAAAATCTCTTATTCATCAACCATTCCTTGAATTTTCATTATATAGTATGAAATAGTATTAATATACCTTATTTTTATGTATTTTTATTAATAAATTGATAACATTAACTAAATAGATGTAATCGTTTCCCGGCATATTATCGAATATCGTGCGCAAATACTGGAAGATCAAGATGGGAACAGAGAGGAATCAGTTAAACACAAATTATTCTGAAATATCTCTTTTTCCCTGCTTTAAGCAGAAGCTCA
>CAYSXD010000180.1:0-5052 GCA_964434925.1 uncultured Spirochaetaceae bacterium | reverse complement strand
TGAACTTGCAGGTCCCCGAGAGAAAATATTTTTCAATCCTCCCCATGTACATGCTGCTATTGTAACCTGCGGAGGATTATGCCCCGGTTTAAATAACGTTATCAGAGCTATAGTCCGGTGTTTATGGTATAGGTATGAAGTCCGCAGGATTTCCGGGATCCAATATGGATACAGAGGGTTTCTACCGGAATCCAATTATCCGATAATGGAACTTGATCCGGACCTTGTTGATGATATTCAAATGAAGGGCGGTACTATTCTCGGATCCGGCAGAGGCGGGGGAGACAAAGTAAAAGAGATTGCGGATGCTGTTGAACGTCTTAACATCAATATCCTGTTCACTATCGGAGGAGACGGTACTCAGCGTGGCGCGCTTGATCTGGCAGAGGAACTTGAGCACAGAAAATTGAAAATAGCGATTGTTGGTGTACCAAAAACTATCGATAATGATCTGAATTTTATTCAGAGATCTTTTGGTTTTGAGACTGCTGTCGCCAGGGCTGTCGAGGCAGTACGGGGTGCTCATGTTGAGGCGCATGACGCGATAAATGGGATAGGACTTGTTAAAGTGATGGGAAGAGAAGCCGGTTTTATTGCGGCCGATACGGCACTTGCTATGAGTGATGTGAATTTTTGTCTTATTCCTGAAAACCCATTTGATCTTGATGGTGAAAATGGATTCCTTAATTATCTTAAGAAAAGAATGCTTGCCAGTGAGCATGCCGTCATTCTTGTTGCGGAAGGAGCGGGTCAGGAACTTATGAATGGACGAAACGAAAGTGATCTTTCCGGAAACAAAAAACTTTCAGATATCGGAATCTTTCTAAAGGAAAAAATTGGAGAATTCTTTAAAAAAGAAAAAGTGGAAGTGAATATTAAATATATAGACCCAAGTTATATTATTCGAAGTGCTCCGGCTAACCCTAATGATTCAATCTACTGTTCAAGACTCGGCGCCCATGCTGTTCATGCCGCAATGGCCGGAAAAACAAAAATACTTATCAGTCTGGTGAATAATACATTTGTTCATGTTCCTATTAAAGTCGCTGTATCGAAAAGAAGATACGTTGATATTGAAGGGAGCCTGTGGCGGGATGTTCTGGAAAATACCCGGCAGCCGGTAAAGATGAAAAACGATTAAAAAAAGCATAAATATATTTTTTTAGTTGGTTCTTTTTTGTTAATACCATATATTCCTGATGTGTAGAATATTTTAGTTTTTTTTGTAACCATCAGCAGCTTATGTGGTTTGCCTTAGTGAGACGGTGCAGAAAGAATAACTTTTTCATTGACCTCCTTTTTAGATGTTCCCCTCAGGGTTTTGAACCTCCTTTTCCCTGAGGGGTTTTTTATTAATGTAACTTTATTTTTTCTTATCAAACAGAGCTGCAAAGGCTTTTAATTCCCTGTCGTCCGTATTTCCTGAAAGAATTTGTTTTGCAAGAATCTTACCCAGCTGCACTCCTTCCTGATCAAAGGAATTGATATTCCATACGAGTCCCTGAAACATGATTTTATTTTCAAAATGAGCCAGAAGGGCGCCGAGAGTGCGTGGTGTTAACCGATCGGCATAGAGAAGAGATGATGGACGTTCGCCGGTAAAATTTTTGTTTGGATTAGCATTTTTACTTCCTTTGGCAAAAGCAACAATCTGAGCGGCCAAATTCGCGTTAAGTTTTAGCTGGCTGCCCGAGCCGTCATAGGTAACATCTTCTCCTTTCTGGGATTTTTTAAACCCGATAAATTGAAGCGGAACAGGATCCGTTCCCTGATGCAGGAGCTGGTAGAAGGAATGCTGTCCGTTTGTTCCCGGTTCTCCAAAAACGACAGGGCCGGTTTTGTAGCTGACATGAGCTCCAAAACGGTTGACACTTTTTCCGTTGCTTTCCATATCAAGCTGCTGAAGATGTGCAGGAAAACGGGAAAGACCCTGGCTGTAGGGGAGAATAGCTGTCACCTGAAACTTCAGAACATTTCTCATATAGACTCCTATAAGCGCGTCAAGCAGACTTGCGTTTTCCAGTATATCCGGTTCCAGAGCCATAGTGTCCGCCTCATGAGCGCCGGCCAGCAGCTGGGAAAAAGTATCTTCTCCAAACGCAAGGGTCAGTACGGCGCCTCCCACGGCACTGGTTGATGAATACCTGCCTCCAATAAAATCATCTATAAAGAAACTCATAAGGTAACTGTCTGATGCTGCCAGCGGGCTTGATTCGCTGGTAACGGCAATCATATGCTTTTTTGGGTCGAAACCCGTTATCCTTTTGTCGCGCATGAGTTTTAAAGCGAGTTCTCTGTTTGTAAGTGTTTCCTGCGTTGTTCCGCTTTTTGAGACCAGGATAAACAGTGTTTTTTCAACATCTATCGTTTCCATAACCGCCGCGGCATCGTCAGGATCCACATTTGAAATGAACCGGGCTTCCATTTTCTGTTCACCATCTGCTTTACAGTAGTTTTCAAGGGCCATATATAGAGCCCTGGGACCTAGATCCGATCCGCCAATGCCAATCTGGACAACCGTTGAAAAGTTCTTTCCGGTTGATCCTGTTATCCTGCCAGAATGAATATCTCGTGCAAAGGAAAATATTTTCTCCAGTTCCCTTTTGTAAAATACTTCTCTCTCTTCAAGTTTACTGTTTTTCCCACCAATCACTCTCCCCCTTGTCAGATGGTGAAGAACCTTTCTTTTCTCTCCCGTGTTCATTACATCACCATTTAAAATATGAACATATTTTTCAATCACATTCTGTTCTTTGCAAAGGTCCTGAAGAAGGTCAATAATTTTTTCATCAACAGGCAATGCTGCGTAGTTGTAAGTCAGGCCACCTCCCTGGGAGACAGACATACTTCCAATCCGTTCCACAGAGAGTGAGTCCTTTAAATCCACCGGAGAGGCATTTTGCAGTTTACCTAAGGCATCGGTTTCATTAAGATTCATGTATTCCATAGTTTTTTCCTTTATCCATGTACGTTTTTACTACCCCGTTTAGAGGTAACTTTCTCTGAATTCTAGATGGGAATGAAAATAAATGCAAGGGAACGCGGGCTTGAATTATTTACAGGTAAGTTTGTTGAATCTTTTGTACATACGGGCGTTCCCGACCACAAAAAACGATGCGTCAGGATTTTTATTCGATTTCATGTATTGACTGTCCGTTTCAGTGGTCGGGTCAGGCCATTTCGGGGTACCGTCCGACTACTAAATTGGAGATGAGCTCCGGCTTACTGAAATAAAAATCCTATTTCCAATTTAGTGGTCAGACCGCCTCCGGCGCCCTGCAAGTCCTTAACGCGTCGGAACATTATTTAGTTTTTAAATTTCCATTGCCGCATTTACTTATTGATGTATTGAAGGTTGAGATAAAACGTGCATGAACCGGATTTGGCAGTATTGACTTTAAAACAGGTGTTACAAAATGTATTTATAAAAAGAACTTTAAATTCGAGCCAAACAGTTTTAGGCAGGACTATAAAAACCTTTACAAATTAGTGATAATATGAGTATACTCAAAATATATTGATCTATTATAGGAGTGTAATCTAATGGTGTCAAAATTTATTACAACATCTAAGAGGCTTATTCAAGCGGTTGAATATAAGCATCACCGTTATATATACAAAACATTCAACATACAAAGCAGACTCACAGGACTAATTGGACCGCGGGGTACTGGAAAAACAACCTTATTATTACAATATATAAAAGAGAAAATAGAGGACAAGGATGAGTGTATATATGCATCAATAGACAATATCTACTTCTCTAAAAATTTATTGACCGATTTTGTAAATGAATTGTATGAGAATTATGGTGTCAGGTATTACTTCTTTGATGAAATACATAAATATCAGAATTGGAACCAGGAATTAAAGAACATATATGATTCATATCCGGATATAAAAATTATATTTTCCGGAAGTTCAAGTATAAATCTTATAAAAGGAGCATATGATTTATCAAGACGAGGTGTACTCTTCCGAATTGGCGGGATGTCATTTAGAGAATATTTATTGTTCAATGAAATAGCGGATATAGGAGTTGTTACATTAGAAGAAATTTTGCAAAAAAGGGGTAAACTGGAAGAAAAAATAGCAGTGATAAAAAAGTTAAAAGGTTATTTTAATGACTATCTGAATAAAGGGTATTATCCGTTTTACCTGGAAGATGAAACAACATATAATCAGAAAATATTAAGAATTATAGAGAAAACAATTTTTGAGGATATTTCAAATTTCTATAAACTTAAAACAGAGAATTTACCAAATTTTAAAAGAATATTATCATATCTGTCAACTATTCCACCAGGAGAGTTGAACAGAAATAGTATTGCCAGAAATATAGGTATGGATAATAAAACAGTACAATACTATTTAAATATACTTCATGAGTCAGGTTTAATAGAATTAGTCATGGAGAATAGATCCGGAAGTAACATATTAAAACGAACTGAAAAAATGTATTTGGATAATCCTGATTTATATACATCAATAACAGAAGAAATTGGATATGAATCAAAAACCGGGACAATACGGGAAATCTTTTTTATTAAAATGATAAAGAACTCCGGCAGCAAAATATATTATAGTAAAACAGGTGATTTTGAAGTAAACAATACAATTTTTGAAATTGGCGGAAAAAATAAAAAGTTAAAGCAAATACAGAATAATCTGGATAATGCTTATTTAGTAAAAGATAATATTCTTTATGGAAGTAAATATGAAATTCCATTGTATTTATTTGGATTTTTATATTGATATGATGAAAATCATTTTATGGCAGAGCAATAAAAACATCAGGTAACACACATATCCTGGAAATCGAAGTTATTGCATATAACAAGGATTTTCCATAGAGTATACAGGTGGAATACATGCAGGAACCGGAAAACATTAAAAACCCTTTTAACAATGCTCCCGTGTTTTATATAAAAGAAACGGCCTCAACGATGATTCTTGCAAGAGAATATATTAAGAACACGTCACAGCGGGCCGGAAGAATCTCCGGCAGCGTGATAGCGGCAGGTATTCAAACAGCAGGAAGAGGCCGCCTTC
>CAYSXD010000179.1:0-5057 GCA_964434925.1 uncultured Spirochaetaceae bacterium | reverse complement strand
TTTAATCTGTTTCAAAAAATAACTGTTTCCATAATTAATTGGGAAATAATCGGTAAGATGATAGGTAAGGTTATTGTTACTGCCGGTTTTTTCAAAACCGGAGATTTTTGCCTCTTTGATAAATTTCTGTGCCTTAGCGACAAAATAATCTTCAATTACGCCTTTTTCTGTTGTTAGGAGGTAATTGCGAATTTGCTTAATTACATCATTAGAGGTAAAATCCGGATCGGCAGCTGTCTTGTTGCATCGGTAGATACTGAATCCATATGGAGTTTTTACCAATTTGCTTATTTCTCCGGGTTTTAGTGAAAAAACTGCATTCAGATCTTTTTGATCTGAAAAATCACTCTTAAGGCTGTAGTAATCAACCCATCCCATATCACCGCCTTTATCAGCATAAATATCGGTCGATTGGTTTTGAGCAAGCTCTTCAAACTTGGAGGGATTGTTTTTTAGCTGGGTATAAATTGTTTGTGCGGCTTTTTTATCATTCTTTAAAGATATTCTATTAATACTTATTCGGGAAAAAAATTTTTTATTTTTTTTACCGTAGGAAATGACTTTTTCCTTAGGATAACCGGTAAAGTTAAAAACAACAAATTCAAAATTACGTTCGGGACTGGACATGCCTTTTATAAAATCCCTTTCTCCGGAAGAAGAAATCCTGCTCTGTATATCGCTCAGGTACTGTTGTTGAATAAGTTCTCCTCTATACAGCTGACGTGTGGAATATCTTGCTGAATTCGTTGTTGATTTATAAAGATCGGGGCTGAATTTACCATTATCCATATAGGGGCCGTATTGGGTCAATGCCTTATCAATACGATGTTCCGAAATATGGAGACCACTCTTTTTTGCACTTTGAAGAATGGCTATATGGTAGACAGTTGCGTCAAAGGCACTTTTCCAAATTTGATAGTTTTGAGCCTGGTAGTTTGTATTGCTGTTATTTGTATTCTGGTATTTTTGAACAAACGTATCCAGCTGGCGGGAAAAATAGTTGGTACCTGAATAGCTTATATCCTCCCCGTTGTACTCTCCGAAAATGATTTCACCACCTGTTTTTAGAAGACCTCTCACAAGAGGGGCTCCAATAAATGTTATAACAACAAGAACAAGAATAGCTATACTCCCTCCCCACATAACAGGGTGTCTGTGCTGTTTTATTTCTACAATATTTTCATTGTGTTTCTTTCTGACTTTGACATCTTTTGAAGGCATACATGTTCCTCATTGGTTATAATTTGCAGTTTGAGTCAAAACATACCATGCACTATAAGAAGTGTCAATTAATATAATTGTATTTTTGAACAAGAGTTTGTATATTAGTACTGGTAAAGAATAAACAGAGGCGGGTTTTGAACAATGTTATGCGATATTTGCGGGAAGAAGGACGCGGTTATACATATTCAACAAATTATCGGGAAGGAAATAATTGATGTCCATTTATGCAAAAAATGCGCCCGGGATAAGAAAGTAACCGAAGCGGATTCTTCAGGAAGTTCAAACATTATAGCGTTAATAATGAGCTTACTGGAAAATAAGGACTTAAAAAAAATAGTTACAAATAATGTAACACGCTGCCCAACCTGTGGAACAAAGCTGTCAGAGGTTAAAAGCGGTGGTAAAGTAGGCTGTCCTGACTGTTATAGGGAATTCCGGGTTGTTATAAGAAATATACTTGGTTTGGACTCCGCTCCTTTACTATACAGTGGAAGTATTTCTTCAAAACTTCAGACATACAGAACGATTCTGATTGACCGGGAACGTTTGAAACGGGAACTTGAGGAAGCGGTAATGAAAGAAGATTATGAAACTGCGGTGATTATACGGGATAAATTGAAAGATCTTGAGGTTGAAATAAATGCCCATGATGCATAGTAAGGGCTATATTGAGGGAGTGCATGGTTGGTTTAAAGAAAGCGGTCCTGAAAATGATGTTGTATTATCCAGTAGAATACGTATTTCGCGTAATATAGCAGGTTTCCCCTTCCCTGACAAACTTGTTTTACAGGATGAACAAAAGATTCAACGTTTAATTCTTGAAGCTTTTAAAGCTGTGGATGGTGAAGAGAACTTCGATATTCTTTCAATTAGAGATCTTACGTTTGTTGAAAGGCAGATGCTCTTTGAAAAAAAATTAATTTCCAGAGATTTTCTGGGAAAAATAAATAAAACGGTTCTTATTAATAAAGAAAATAATGAATCGTGTATGATTCATGAACAGGACCATCTGCGTTTTGGTTCTCTTACCGGTGGTCTGAATCTGGGTAATCTTTATTTTCATATGAGTCAGCTCTTTCACGAACTTGAAAAGTATCTGGATTTTGCCGCTTCCCTTGAGTTCGGCTATGTAAACAGTTTTGTGAAAAACGCCGGAACCGGAATGAAAGCTTCCGTAATGCTCCATCTCCCTTTTCTTGCTAAGGCTTCGTTACTGGATCGGGCTATTCAATCCTCAGTCGTTGAGGGTTTTTCGGTTAAAGGTTTTATGGGAGACGAGGAAAATTCTCTAGGTGATATTTACCAAATTTCCAATGAAATCTCTCTTGGTTTAACAGAGGAAAAGTATATAGGGCAATTAAGAACGATTACCATAGCATTGGCTGAGTATGAAAGAAAAGCACGTGATCAGTATTTGAAGAGTAAACGTGCAGAATGTGAAGACCTTTTTTACCGGTCATACGGTTTGCTTAAACACTGCCGGCTTCTCTCTTTAAAAGAAGCGGTAAAGAATCTTACCGATTTTCGTATTGGTATACTTCTGGGATGGTCTGATAGTACACTGGAGGATATAAATTCTCTGTTAGTACTCCTGCAAAAAGCTCATATACAGTATGTTATAGATGATGAAACCGAAACTGATTCAAATAATATAGATTATGTGCGCTCAGAACTTGCCAAAACATACCTTAAATTATTACAATAGAAGAAGGAGGATCTATGTTTAAAGGATACTCACAACGTCTTAAAATGATACTTGCCGTTTATGCGCAGGAAGAGGCAAAGAGGTTTCATTCAGATCAGCTTCTTCCGGAGCATATCATTCTGGCAATAATAAAAGATGGGGAAGGACTTGGGTTGAAAGTTTTAAAAGAGCTGAGAATTAACCCTATTGAACTTCAGCTTGAAATAGAAAAAAGTCTTCCAAAAAAGAGATCGGGACTTGGATTGGGTGATGTTCCCCCTTCACGGAGAGGAACCAGAATTATTGAAGATTCTGTAAGCGAAGCAAAAGCTCTGGGGCATGAATTTATTGGAACAGAACATTTTCTTCTGGCTTCAACCAGAGAAACCGGAAGTATTCTGCAAAGGCATTTTGCCAAATATTCAGTGGGATATGAGGATTTTAAAAGGGTTATTGTTAGCTTGCGCGGCTCAAGGCCAAATAGAAATATATTAAGTCAGCAGGCAAGAAAAAAGGGGACCACTGTTAATAAGAAAGGTACCCCCACCCTTAATAATTTCTCACGCGATCTTACCGAATACGCGAGGATGGGAAAGCTCGATCCTGTTGTTGGAAGAAAAAAAGAAATTAAAAGGGTTATTCAGATACTGGCCAGAAGAACAAAAAATAATCCTGTTCTTGTCGGAGCTCCGGGTGTAGGGAAAACAGCAATTGTTGAGGGTCTCGCCCAAAGTATTATTGATGGAACCGCGCCTGATTTGCTTCTTGGAAAACGGGTATTAACACTTGATATTGCCTCTCTCATAGCAGGGACGAAGTATCGTGGGGAGTTTGAGGAACGTCTTAAACGTGTTATGAAAGAAATCGTAACAGATGGAGATATTATTCTATTTATCGATGAACTTCATACAATCATTGGTGCAGGTGGAGCTGAGGGTGCAATTGATGCATCCAATATGTTAAAACCTTCTCTTGCAAGAGGGGAACTGCAATGTATTGGAGCAACGACTCTCGATGAATTTAGAAAATATATAGAAAAGGATTCAGCTCTGGAAAGACGGTTTCAAAGTATTTTTGTTGAAGAACCTTCTGTTGAGGACACTATTGGAATTTTAAAAGGCATAAGACATGAGTATGAGGAGCATCACCATGTTTCGTATAGTGATAAGGCGCTTATTGCGGCGGCAACACTCTCTCACCGTTATATAACAGATAGATTTCTTCCCGATAAGGCTATTGACCTGATTGATGAAGCAGGTTCCGTAAAACGCATCAGTAATACTGTACGTCCTGAAAATATCCGAAATATGGAAGATACAATTGAGGAATTGACGGCCAAAAAAATAGAACTGGTGAATAATCAGGATTATGAAAAAGCAGCTGCATTTCGTGACCAGGTACGTCAGATGAAAGCAAATAAGGAAAAACTGCTTTCAGAATGGAACAGAACAATGAAAGTGGATAAAGTACCGGTCGATGAGAATGATATTGATGAGATTATTGCAAGTATAACCGGTATTCCTGTTTCCCGGATAGCGCAGACGGAGTCCGAGAAACTTTTGAAAATTGAAGAGGAACTGCACAAGTCCGTAATAGGTCAAAGTGAGGCAATCGGTGTTATTGCTTCCAGTATCCGGCGGTCACGAACCGGCCTGTCATCACCTAACAGACCTCTGGGATCTTTTATTTTTCTCGGGCCAACAGGGGTAGGTAAAACACTGCTTGCCAAAACTCTCGCGCAGTTTCTCTTCGGGAAGGAAGACGCGCTTGTAAGACTTGATATGTCTGATTTTATGGAAAAGCACAATATCAGCCGGCTTGTCGGTGCACCTCCCGGTTATGTCGGATACTCTGAGGGGGGGCTTCTCACTGAAAAGGTTCGAAGAAGACCTTACTGTGTTATTCTTCTTGATGAGGTGGAAAAGGCACATCCTGATGTTTTTAACCTTCTGCTTCAACTTCTTGAAGAGGGAGAGCTTCAGGATAATCTGGGGCATAAGGTTTCCTTTAAAAACACTGTCCTTATTATGACATCAAATATTGGAGTGAGAGAGATTTCTGCTGATAACACTCTTGGTTTTAAAAAGGAAGAAGGGCTGCTGCAGTATTCCGAAATACGCGCCTCGGCACTCAATGAACTGAAACTTCA
>CAYSXD010000178.1:0-5117 GCA_964434925.1 uncultured Spirochaetaceae bacterium | reverse complement strand
CTTTCCCGTTATAGGCTTCAAGATACAACCGGCCGTTTTTTGTGGTAAAATCGAGCGGGACATCCGCATTATAACGCTCCAGCTCAGAAGAAGGTACTTCCGCCATGCGCCGGACTGACCACAGGTGAGACGTTTCTTCTATTCTGCCGCCGGAGGAGAATCCGTACTGATAGTCTATAATTGCCCATTCCTTATCCGGGCTGATATCCATAAGAGAGAGAGTCAGAAACTCCCCTTCCCCGGTATAAGAAAGCCTCTCAGCAAGAAAGCCGGCATCTGCAAGCACCAACTCTCTGTGTAATGAAGTACGAACAAAAATTTTCTCTGCTTCATCATTCAGATAGACCCCCGTTATTTTTTCATCAACCGGTATGTATAAACCTGTGGGGCTGTCAGTAAACTCAATTCCTGCAATGCAGGTGTCATCCCATCTGCTCCCCTTATAAACCGATGCAATCTCAAACTTGATAAAAATAAAGTCCTGAACCTTACCCTTGCCCGGATGCGCTTTTAAATACCTGTTTCGTTCGGTTTTTCGGAAAGTATGTATTTTCTTCAGATCAAAGGGCAGCTTAAACCGCTGTACACCCATCGCATCTTTAAGCGAAAGAACAGCATCCTTACCGAAAGGTACTGTATCAGCCTGCAATCCGAACTGTCCTCCATCTTCCTCAGGCGGTATAAACCCGATGTAAAGCGATAAGTTAAGCTCTTTCACCCGGTTATTTTTATAAAACAGGCTCTCTGATTGCTGATAGCCGTTATAAATAAGTAGATATTTCTTTACCCCATGCCGGATACCGATTAATATATACGAACCTATGCCGGAACCTTTCTCCCCTTCAACCCATGCGGTTGCCGTGTCATGGTCAAAAAGGTTATGAGGCGAGTACCTGCCAAAGTCCATCATTGAAGCCGGTTTTTCAAGTTCGGAGGATGCTGCGTATATTCCCCCTCCATCCTGGAAAGGAATACGTTTCCACTGAGCAGAGAGAGGAATGCTGAAAACAGCAAAGAGCAGTAAGAACAAACCATACTTCATGATAAAAGTGTACTGCAGAGGACTGTTAAAATCAAGAAAAAAGAATTATCAGGTAAAGCAGTCAGAACCTTTAAGATAGTAAGAGCATTCTTTCAGCGATAATTATTAAAGAGATGGTAAAGAGAAAGCACCGGATACCGTACTATCATCCGCGGACCTGAATATCTCATAATCACTTTCATTTTTCTCCGCATTTCTTTTGAATAACAATGAATTGGGCATTTCGGACAATTCGGTTTTACTACCCCGTACGGGCACTTTCTTAGTTTCTCAAGTGCATACTGATGAACCTGCTGACATTCAACACAAAGTCCATTTGTATGCTTTTCTCTTTCGCGATGATGAGCATTGCAGTATAGAGTTATTACAACTTTTAGTGTCTTTTTATTGAGAGAATCAAGATATTTTCTTTTACGTTGGGTCATTTACGCATCTCCTTTCACAGTGCTAATCAAAATATCCCAGAATCCAGGGATATATATCTGTTAGTGAGTGTATTTCTTCAACGGATTTCTGAAGTTCTCTGTCAGGTGAGAAGAGAATAGTTGGGACCTTATTCAATGAATGATCAGAGGAAGATGCCACCTCGGCATTTCCGTGATCGCTGACTACGAGGATAGCGGTATCGGTTTTATTAATACTTTCCCAGATTGTTTCAAGAAAACGGGATAGAATTAGAATCGAGTTTTTCAACTCCTGAATATTCCGTTTATGTGCGTAGGTATCTGTCATAAAATATTCGAAAAACACAAACTGATTTTCTGACAGAATATTGAGTAAATTCTTCCCCGCCTTCCGGGGTGAAATAAGATCAATAGTATATCCCCTGTCCCTGATAAGCTGGTTTGTTATATCGGCAAAAACAGCCCTGCCCGCTTTATATTCTTCTTCGCAACGGAACGGGACATCCGCCGCTTGTATAGTAAGGGTAGAAACAGGGAATTTGTTCCTTCGCTTATTTACACGGTGCTGAAAGAACTCTTTCGAATACAGATTCGCCGAAGTAACACTTATATTTTTTTCACGAAGAACTTTCATAAGGCTTTTTTCTTTTATAATGTCTACAAGTTTTTCATTGGGAATAGCTGTAAGATGATAACCCAGAAACGCGGAAGCATTTACTCCGGTAAAAATAGTTGCCTGTCCGGTTGCCGATTGAGGAATTCCTTCTACACCTAAACAGGCATCTGTAGGAACCATAACACCATTTTTGAAATAAACCGGTAGCCGGGATTCTATAATCAATGATTCATTGGTAACTGATGAAAATACTGTTTTAACAGGATTGTCATTATTGTCTGGCCCCAGGCCAATACCGTCAATAAAAAAAAGAAATAGTTTTTTCATGCAAACTGTTTTAATCCTGAATAAATTTTAAAGCTACTCCCAACAGCTATTCTTCTGTGTTTTCTTCCACTTTTTCTGTTTCGTTTTCCGAATTTTCAGACATCTCCACATTTTCATCGGTAACGTCTGTTTCCTCTTCTTCGATACCCAGTTTTTTATTTCGCTTTTTTAGAAGTTTTTCTTCCTTCTTTTTCTTTTTCGCTAAATCTCTCTGACGCTTCTCATACTTAAAGTTTGTTCTGGCCAATGGTATATCCTTATTGAATTTATTTTTTGTTAGTGTTCTTTTTTAACAGTCACTGTGGTAATCCTATAGCAGCAAAATGATAAAAACAAGCATCAGGAAGGTTTTTATGCAAAAAAATAAAGAGAAAATGGCTTCTTTATCGTTCCTGATCCCGGATAAAAAAGGCTGACTCGTCCATAAGAGGTATAGAAAAATATGCAGCTTGTACGAACCATGTATTGCACACTATTCTCAGAGAGAAAGCCCCGCCGGTATAATTTAATTTTTCTGTAAAGACCATTACCTGTGCGAATGGTAAAAATCCGGTTCAGTTTTCTGATAATACAACTGGCGGCAGGAGCTTGGAGAAGAAATATCAAAGCGAAAAAGAGAAGCCGATAAAGCCTGTAGGACCGGCGAAATGAGAAAAAAAGAGCCCCTGGAAGAACTCCCCTTTCGTGGATACGGGATTCCTCTATGCACTTCAGATCATGAAGCTGCTAGAAGAACATTCCTCTCTGCCGGACTTCATTATCCGGGGTCCTTATTACCCGGGCAAGTCCGGATTTATCCTTTAATGCAGTTTAAAATCTATTAGTTCGCTTCCCATCTTTCCGAAGCCAAATCGTCTTTCCGCAGGTTTTGTTTCCACAACAACCTTACCTTTTCTCACAACAAAAAGACACTCGCTCATCAGACGGAGAGCTTCCATCTCAGTAACAGCATCCAGAATAATACAATCCGCCTGGTTGCCTGGTTTAATACCGTAATTATCTGAAACGTTCATCGTTACAGCAGAGTACGTTGTAATCATATCAAAAAGCTGGGGAAATTGTTCATACCCGCTCATATGGGCCGTATGTACAAGAAGGTTCGCCGCGGAAAGCATACTCGCCTTCCCCAGCGGATACCACGGGTCCATGATTGAATCATGCCCGATACTTACCGTAACACCGCGGGCCAGCAGTTCATCCACCCGCGTATGTCCGCGGCGGCGCGGATAACCGTCATTTCTATTCTGTAAAACCGAATTATCAAAAGGATTGGTTATCATATTAATTTCAGCTCGTTTAAGAAGACCAATAATCTTAAACGCGTAGTCATTGTTGTAATTATGCATTGCCGTCGTATGACTGGCAGTAGCACGGCCCAGCATACCCCTGTTTATTGATTCCTTTGCCATAACCTCAACAAACCGTGATTGATCATCGCTCGTTTCATCAATATGAATATCTATTAGAGTTCCTGTTTTTTCCGCCAGTCGATAAACGAACTCAACATCCTTTACCCCGTCTTCCCGGGTAAATTCATTATGAGGAATACCTCCTATTACATCAGCACCCATCTCAACAGCTTTTCTCATTAATCTTTCCCCGTCAGGAAACGTGTAGATCCCGTCCTGAGGGAAGGCAACTATCTGCAAATCAATAAGATCTTTCATTTCCTCCCGAACTTCCACGAGAGATTCCACCGTTTTTAAAGTCGGATCTGTGACATCCACATGTGTTCGTATTTTTAAGGTGCCATTTGCCACAGCCCACTTTATGGCTTCAATAGCATTTTTTTTAATAGTTTCTTTCGTAAGGGTTTTTTTACGCTCTCCCCAAATTTTAATTCCTTCCAAAAGCGTTCCACTGCTGTTATAACGTGGATTACCAACACTTAATACCGCATCAAGATGGAGATGGGGATCAATAAACGGTGGTGATACAAGATTCCCTCCGGCATCAATTTCCCGCTTTGCCTTTGCAGAAATTTTCCGGTCAATAACAGTAAACTGACCTTTTTCTATTCCGATATCCCATAGGCCTCCTTTATGTCTCAAAGTTGCCTGTCTGATAATCAGATCCATCCGTCAGCCTCCTTTCTCTTCCCTTCTATACGGTTTTAAAAGCCCGGCTGGGACCGAAGCTTTACCGGAAACACCAATAAGAGCCAGGATAGTAACAAGATACGGAATCATTAAAAATATATGGAACGGCAGCTTAACTCCCATTGACTGCATTCGCAGTTGAAACGCATCAAGAAACCCAAAAATCAAAGCTCCTCCCGCACCGGCAGCAGGGTTCCAGTTTCCAAAAATCGTCATTGCAATAGCAATCCAACCTCTGCCGCCTATTACATCTTTAAGAAACATATTCTGTTGAGCCAGTGTAAGAAACGCACCGGCAACACCGAAAAAAGCTCCACCGGTAACAACACATAATGTTCGCGTTAAATTGACATTCACGCCTACAGTATCTGCTGCAAAAGGGTTCTGACCTACTGTTCTTACCCTGAGGCCGGACCGTGTTTTGAAGAGAAAAACAGAAACAAGCGGTATCAAAATCCAGGCCGCATAAGTTATGGCATACTGATTAAAAAACACCGGGCCAAAGAAAGGTAATTTTGAAATCAGCGGCAGTGCCAGCGGAGTAAAGGGAGTTACCGTAGGTGGCATGGTTGGGGCCCCTACCACCAGGCGGTATATAAACATTGAAAGACCGCTTGCAAAAAGGGTAA
>CAYSXD010000177.1:0-5122 GCA_964434925.1 uncultured Spirochaetaceae bacterium | reverse complement strand
CCTTCGCGCAAAGTCCGCTGCAGTCTGAGGGTAGAATTCTTATTTCCTCCTGAAGGTTGCGTTTTTTTAATTCCTCTTTAAGAGCCTTCCGTATTAAGAGAGATTTGTTTGATACACATCCCGTACCGGCGCAAACCATTAACTCCGCTTTATACTTCTTCATCTACAATACCCTCTCGCAGCCCACTCCAAGTGCATATTCTTCTACAATTTCCCCTTTAAGAATATGTTTTTCAAATATCTTTTCCACTTTTTCTTTATCCAGATCAATATATTTAACGGGGGATTCACCTTTTAATTCCACAGTAGTCATTGGTTCACGGCTGCACAGACCCGCGCAGCCGGAAGTTGTAATGAGTATATCATCTACCTTTGCTTTTTCGAGAACAGATTGAAAGGTCCTAAGAATATTTTCCGCCCCTGAAGCTATTCCGCACGTACCCATATGTATTGTTATTTTTACTCTGGCGTTGCCGATTCTTAAATCGGTAAGCAGTCTCGATTTTTGGGAAATTATATCAAGATCTTCAGGTTTTAACTTCATCTTTCTGCCTCTTCATCATGTTCACTTATACTTTGCCAACAATTTTTTCAATTTGCTCTGATCCATTTTACCATGATATTCGCCATCAATTACCACAAGAGGACCGAGGGCGCAGGCACCAAGGCAGTTTACTGTTTCCAGAGTAAATGTATTGTCTTCTGTAGTCTCTCCCGGTTTGATTTCCAATTCCCGCTCCAGACTTTCAAGAATTTTAGGAGCTCTGTTAACAAAGCAGGCGGTGCCGATACATACGTCAATCCTATGCTTTCCGACGGGGTTAAGTCTGAAGGATTTATAGAAAGTAGCAAGTTCGTACAATCTGGCCAATGGAAAATCCAGACTCCCTGATATCCTGGCAAGGGTATCTTTCGACAGATACCCGTATTGACCGAGGGTATCCTGTAGAAGACCTATAACAGAACCACCCGATTTTTTATAATCTTCTATCATTTCAGCCAGTTTATCTGTAGATTCCAATGTTTCTTTACTCAATTGTTATCCGCCATTTTCGATTTGTTTTAAAGGTTTTGTTTTTTACCATTCCTATAATTACCTCAATAAAATCAGGAATATATATATCAATATCATTCCTTACTTTAACCTGGCAGGCCAGTCGCATGTTATTCTGCTTTTCTTCACGACTCATGAAAATTTCTTCTGTAGGAAGAATCTGTCCGCCTCCCTCCAGTACGCGTATTTTACAATAACCACAGCTGGCTTTTCCTCCACAGGAAGAGGAAATTTTAATTTTGTGTGCTGTAAGATAGGTAAGAAGCGTATCACCACCCTGAACGGTGAACTCGCTTTTTTCATCTTCCTGATGAATGATTATTTTACATTCACCGTAGGTAACAAGAAGTTTATCCGCGATTGCGAGAAGAACAGTAATAACAAGGAGAATAACGTTCATGATTAAAAGTGGTAAAAATGTCATTGTATACTCACCATTCCGGCGAAACCCAGGAAGGAGAGAGCGATTGTACCGGAAATAACCATAATAATACCCGGCCCCCTGTAGCCTTTAGGGATGTTTCCAACAAGTTTTAATTTTTCATTGATTGCCGCAACCATAAGGATGGCAAGCATCCAGCCCACTCCGGCGCCGACGGCAAAAAATATTGTCTGTATATATGAATAATCGCGCAGTATCATAAAAAGTGAGACAGCGAGAACCGTACAATTTACCGTAACAAGTGGAAGAAATATTCCAAAGGAAGCCTGCATAGCCGGCAGAAATCTCTCCATAATCATTTCCATAAACTGAACGGACGCGGCAATAACAATTATAAAAACAATATAGTAAATAAGTTCACTGTGTGTCGGAACAAGTATCAGATGATAGATTGGCCAGTTTATTGCGGCAGTCAGTGTAATAACAAATATTACAGCGAATGCCATTCCCCTTGCCGTTTTGGGATTTCGTGAAAGCGCTATAAAAGGGCACATTCCCAGCAGATAGGTAAAAGCTATATTGTTGGTAAAAATGGAAGCTATGAATATTGTTAATAAATAAGCCATATACCGCACATCCTTTTTATTCTGATTCGATTTTTGCGAGGGTTCTTGACAACCAGATAAAAACACTTAAAAGAAAAAAAGCTCCCGGTGCCATAGCCATTATTACCCAATTTGTCCATCCGGCAGGCATAACCCTTATTCCGAGAATTGTTCCGAAACCCAGTGCTTCACGTATTACTGCTATGCTTACAAGTGTATACGTATATCCCACTCCGTTTGACAGGGCATCGAGAATCGAAAGATGAACATTATTCTGAGCATAAAAAGCCTCGGCTCTGCCCATTAATATGCAGTTTGTTATTATAAGTCCGATATACGGACCTAGGGACTCACTGATTCCCGGGAAAAAGGCTTCAATAACTTTGTCTACAATTATAACAAATGAGGCAATGACAATCATAAAAGTAATAATTCTCACTCTTGTGGGAATCAATTTGCGTAGTAGTGAGATGATGACGGCAGTTGCCGTAAGAACAAAAGTAACTCCGGCACTCATGGCAATCGCGTTTGCAACCGTGTTCGAAACTGCCAGAGCGGAGCATATTCCAAGAACCATGGAAAAGATCGGGTGATCTCTCCATAAACCATTGGCTACCGTATTGAATTCTTCCGTGTTTTTTAACCCTGAAAAAATCACTTTTTGCCTCCTTTGATAAGAGGCAGATACAACTTTATCTGATTGTTTAATAATGCCTCAAACGCCTTGCTGCTCAGTGTTGCTCCGGTAATTGCATCTACCACATTGCTGCCCCGGGCGTTTCCAACCCGTACAATCCTTATTTCGGGAGTAATGATTTTATTTTTAAACTCATCCAAAAACTTTTTACCGGCTATTCTGCTGCCAAGACCGGGAGTTTCTTCCTGATGTATTATGGTAATTGATTTGATTGTTTTTAAATCTGGTTTAAGGGCAATCGCAGCCTCAATAGGTCCCCACACTCCGGGACCGGACATTTTAAAGGAAACATCCCCGTTTTTTGCGATATAGAATGTCCTGTTTTCTTTTGTTACAACCTTTATATTTTCCGAAAAGACATTGGTAATATTCTTACTGCTATAGGGAATCTCCAGTGCTGTAAGTATGCTTTTTTTAAGCTTTAAAAGATTATTTATTGTAATAATCGGGGAGGTAGCACCATCAACCAGAATTAGAACAGTAGTAAGGAAACTACCGAGAATAAGGATAAAAAGGATCATCCTGATTTTATCTTTCATTTTTTAACGGCCTGTATTTAAAACTTATAATAAAACTATCAATGAGGGGAGAAAAACCATTCATCATTACAATGCTGAACATTACCCCCTCTGCGTAGCCGGAAAACGCACGTATCAGTATGGTGACTATTGCGGCCAGAAATCCGAATATTAATTTACCGGATTGAGTATAAGGTGATGTAACAGGGTCTGTAGCCATAAACAGCGCCCCGAAGAGAAGTCCTCCTGATAGAAGCTGGAACAAAGGAGGAGCAATTTTTTCGGGAAGAAGAGAATTCCCTATCCATGACAGAAGTAAAACCGTTCCAATGTATGAAACAGGAATTCTCCAGTTACTCACCCGTGTGAATATGAGAAAGAGTCCACCGATAATCACGCCGATTCTAAAAGTCTCACCCATGCTGCCCGCTGATGCTCCTAAAAGAAGCTTCATGTACGGTGTTAAAATATGAGCCGTTTTGTACAAACCCAGAGGAGTCGCACGTGTTACCGCGTCAACAAAGGGAAGCTGCCATGCCGATGTCATTATCTGTGGAAAAGAGATAGTAATAAAAAGTCTTCCTACGAGGGCGGGATTGAATATATTTCTTCCTGTTCCACCAAAAAGTTCCTTACCGAATATTACTCCGAAGATAATTCCCACCGATGCAATCCATAGAGGAGTCGAGGGGGGTAAAACCAGAGGAAAAATAAGACCGGTAACGAGAAAGCCCTCTTCTATATCCCTTTTACGAATAAGAGCAAACAGAACCTCCGCGATTCCGCCGGAAATATATGAGACAAGAATTAGTTCCACCGCATGCAGTTTAAAAAAATAGATGGCAGCGAGAGTGGATGGAAGAAGGGCGATAATAGCAATTGACATGTATCGTTTTATGTCCATGTTATCAACAAAATGAGGAACACCGGCTGTAATTTCTGATGATCCGAATACAATCCCTTCAAGTGTACTGAAAACAGTTTTAAAACGCATGAGGGATTTTATTTTATATAGTCTTTTATAATGTTTCCTTAAATTTTTCACCCGGTTTCTTTCCCTGTTTCAGTTTTCTTATTAATCTGTTTATTTTCTTTTACACCTTTAAGCTTTAATCTTTTTAGAGTAGAGGCTTTTGGGTTAATTCCCATTTCAATGAGTTTTTCCCTGCCCTTTTTTATAAACATGGAAAGATTGATTTTTGAAGGACAGACATAACTGCAGAGGTTGCAATCTATGCAGTTGAATATCCTGTATCTCACAAGAGTTTCATCAATAATGGTTTTTTTGACATAATGATAGAGAAGGTGGGGTACCAGTCCGGACGGGCAGACATCCTGACAGAAATTGCAGAATATACAGGCCCTTTCCTCTCCATGAATATTTGTATTAATCATTTTTTCAAAGGGAAAATAGTTTGCCGCAAAGGTTTTTGAGTATGAGTCCTTTGAAAACCCGGGACGGGCGAAGGAGAATGCTTCCCCTTCGCTGTCTTCAATAATACCGGATATACAGCTTACACTGTGATCAATAGGGAGGGACAAATCAGATACTGTATTTCCCCACAACGGGCTGTTCAAGACATAACGCACCAATGTATCGGATCGGACTCTATCTTTTATAATGGAATCAAGCTGCGTTCCAATTCTTACTTTTACATGCAAATTTTCCTTAAAACCGGAGCCCGTAAGAGCAATAAGCCTTTCTATAAGTGGTTTCCCAAGAACAACCGCCTCATATACATGAAGAACAGCCTGAATATCAAGCACGATAATTCCTATATTTGAAGCTGAAAAACCGGAGGGGAATTCTTTCTTCAGGATTGTTGGTATCAGTATCTCTTCATAGCTCTGAGGATATTTAGGCTC
>CAYSXD010000176.1:0-5167 GCA_964434925.1 uncultured Spirochaetaceae bacterium | reverse complement strand
CTTCTCAAAATTAAAGATGTCTTTAGAAACATTATTTATCCCCTTTGTCGGGAATGCCCTTCAAACGGGAGAAGCCTACCAGTCCAAAATTGGGGACAAATCTCATCCAGAGTTCAGATATTTGAATTTCCGCTTTTGTAACACCAAGCCAGAGAGCTATACCGGAAGAGACATCAGGGTCCTAGTGGGAGAATAAAATTATCCCTTAAAAAAACTTTTTACAGCGCCGATGGCTGTCGCGTATTCCGGTTTTTCGGGAAATTTGAATTCAGTGTTGTACAACTTACCGACCTTTTGAAGTTTTTCACGTATATAGTTACTGCGTGATAAATTTCCAATAACAACAATCTCCTTCTCAAGATGATGAATTTGAGCCGCGAGGGAAGCTATTACACCGACTACCTCAGCTATCATACAAAGAATTGCAGCGCTGCTATCCTCTTTTTTATAAGATTTTAAACTTCCGAAGTTACTTACTGTTATATCTCCGTCAAGAAATCCAACATTCTTGTAACCCACCTCGGAAAGTGTCAGGTTAAGTTCGGTTTCTTTGCCCCCCAGTGCGAGATGGTTGAGCAGAAGTGGATCAGTAACACCGCTTAGAATTTTCCCAAGCCCCATCATAGTCCCTCCTCCAATTCCCGTTCCGCCGATATGTTTGCTGCGGCCTTTGTCAAAAAGCACAACTGCCGTCCCCGTCCCCATGCTGACTACTATACATTTTTCTCTGCCCGATACGTGAGCACCTCCAAAAGCAATTGCATCAATTTCACTGACCTTCCGGATAGTTGATTCAAGTCCCGAAGGAATATTATCTGGTGAACCGGTATAAAAGACAAGATCGGGAGAATAGGTTTTCTTCAGTTCCCGGTAATTCTCCATAATTGCATTCCAGTTCCGGGATGGAATACATCGGGTGTATAGAATTTTATCATCATCGGATGTTATAATAATAAAATCGGTAAAGGAAGCGCCGCGGTCGATGCTCAAATAGGTTTTCATGCCAGCATTCTATATCTTTTCCTATAGTTTTTCAATAAAAGGAAAACCGGATACGACAAGTGTATGATATTGCCTTCGGCCGTTCTCATACTTCGAAGAAAAAAATAGAGATAAGGACAAAAGCCCTAATTTGTAGAATTAACCTTCCGGAGACCACTTGCATACTGCTACAGAATTTTATCTATTTCACATAATGATCAGTGTATGTATCAAGAACTTTTCTGATCATTTGCTGATATGGTGTGTGCGTTTTTTGAGAAATCTGCTTAAAAAATTCAAGGCTTTTTTTTGATAAAGCAATGGTGATCTTTTTTGTTTCTTCTTTTGGTATAAGCAATTCCGGGGGAGGCAGGAAGTCATCGATTGCAATGGAGGCATCTATCGCTTCCCGTATATCTTGCGGTGCTTTTACATAATCATTCTGCTTCTTCATATATTTTCCTCCCTTCCCGCCATAAACCGGCTCCAAAAATACGAATGGCATTATTTCTCATTGTAAAACGTACGGTTACTATCCCTCTGCCTGTTTTACCGAAACAAAAAAACCTAACTTCAGTTTTATTGCTGTGTTTTACATCTTTTCTGATAAGTCTTCTTTTATCAAAAAAAGCATACTGTGCCTCATTGAATGAGATACCGTGCTTATTGATATTTATACGGTTTTTGTTCTCATCCCATTCAAATATCATATGGATATATTACCATATTTTTTTCAATAAAACAAGCAATAGTATTATGGGAGGGCCTGTTGTACACATATAAAGGATACTTTCTGATACGACAAGTGTATGATATTGCCTTCGGCGGATCATTTTTGTCGAACGTCCCCGGACGTTTTTATACTTCGAAGAAAAAAAGAGGGAGAGAACAAAAGTTCTCTCCCTCTTTTACCCCGGAGACGATTCGAACGTCCGACCTACTGCTTAGGAGGCAGTTGCTCTATCCTGCTGAGCTACCGGAGCATACTACGATGTGTATTCTATGTAAATGATATTCACCTGTCAACCAGTGCGGCATTCCAATGCTGTTTCGTATGGGTTATTCCTTTGTCTGCTGTCTGCAGAATAGTATATCCTCATCTGTTTTCCGGATAGTTTGTTATCTCTTTATAAGATTTCTCACAAATATTTTTGAGCATTGTCTGTGGCTATAATGCTTATAGGGTGGAAAGTCTCAGTATTTTATGGGCAGAATCCAGTGGAACAGTAGCATAATGTAAACGTAATATAGAATAAATAAAATACTTGACCTGAAGTTTTACGATGTTATAATGAATTTTATAAATTTTTTCAGGAGGATTTCTATGCAAAAAAAACTGGTTCTTTTATTTATTGCAGTAGCTCTCATTCTTTTGCCTTTTGCGGTATTCGCGAATGGTTCAAAAGAGTCGACTTCCGGAGGCGCATCAGGCGATGTTGTTGTGTATACAGCACTGGAAGAGGATGAAACGGCGGATTATCTGGCAGTAGCTAAAAAAGAACTGCCAAATCTGAATATAAAGTGGGTTCGTTATTCAACCGGAGAACTGGCTGCAAAGATTATTGCCGAGAAGAACAATCCTCAGGCCGATGTAATCTGGGGATCAGCCGCCACAAGTATTGCAAGTATGAAGGATTTATTTGAACCATATAAACCAGCAGGGTGGGATAAAATCCCCGCAAAATTCAAAGATCCTGACGGGTACTGGACAGCAATTGATATGTATGTTGCTGCTTTCTGTGTTAATACAGACGTTCTGAAGAAGAAAGGGCTTGATATGCCGACAAGCTGGACAGATCTTACCAAACCTGAATATAAGGGCGAGGTTATTATGCCGAATCCTGGAAGTTCAGGAACAGGATACCTGCAGGTTGCTTCTATTCTGTTATGGAAAGGTATAAAAGAGGGTTCGAATTCAGGTTGGGATTTTCTCCAAAAGCTAAATAAAAACATTGTTGAATATACAAATTCAGGATCAGCTCCTGCAAAAATTGCCTCAAAAGGCGAGATTGCCGTTGGGGCTTCATTCGGATACCGCGTAGCAAAGCAGAAAGCATCAGGGTACCCTGTAGTTCTGGTATTTCCATCAGAGGGGAGCGGATACGAACTGGAAGCGGATGTACTCTTAAAAAATGCGAGACATCCTGCAGCGGCAAAAGCATTTCTCGACTGGGCCATTTCAAAAAGCGCGATGGAAGGATACTCAAAATATAAACTAATGGTTACCTTACCTGGTATAAAGTCCAAAAGCGAAATTCCTCTTCCTCCGGCAAAAGATGTTAAGCTGTTTCCGATGGATTTTAATTGGGCAGCAAAGAATAAAACAGCTGTTGTTGATAAATGGACAAATCTGTTTCAGGATAAAACTAAACCTGAATAAAAATTCATAACTAACCTGAGATACCGGAGTGTTCTGCCCCGGTATCTCCAATTTACTATTCTGGCAGGTACTCAAATGGCAAAAGATTTAATTCTCGAAAAGGTTTCAAAAAAATTTGGTGACTCATACGCGGTAAAAGGGGTTGATCTTGTTATAAAAGATGGTGAGTTTGTAACACTGCTTGGCCCTTCCGGCTGCGGGAAAACAACGACACTGCGTATGATTGCGGGATTTGAAACGATTACTGAAGGAACGATAACGTACAACGACAGCGTTATCAACAAACTTACCCCCCAGCAGCGTAAATTTGGCATTGTTTTTCAGTCTTACGCTCTTTTCCCTCACATGAGGGTAGATGAAAATGTAGCATTCGGGTTAAAAATGCAGAAATATCCAAAAAATGACATAGACCCCCGGGTTAATGAGCTTCTTGGTATTGTCGGCCTCAAAGAACATAAAAAAAAGTATCCGGCAGAGCTTTCGGGAGGAATGCAGCAGCGGGTAGCTCTGGCAAGGGCCCTGGCCCCAAATCCCGATGTCATTCTCCTTGACGAGCCGTTAAGTGCCCTTGACGCAAAAATCCGGGTAAAACTGCGGGCGGAAATTAAACAGCTGCAGGTTAAGCTTGGTGTAACAATGATTTATGTTACGCATGATCAGGAGGAGGCTCTTTCCATCTCCGATCGTGTTGTTGTTATGAATCATGGTGTTATTGAACAGGTGGACGTACCAATTGAAATTTACAAGAAGCCAAAATCAGAATATGTTGCTGATTTTGTGGGAAGCAACAATTTTTTCAATGGTATCCTGACCGGTGGATCTCTTAATATTACTGATAAGAGTATTAATTTTAAAGTGAACTATATCCCTTCTCTGGAATCATCGGTTGTAACCGCTGCATTGCGGCCGGAACGTGTGGAGGTTATGAATAACAGGGATTCCTTGAAAGTGGAAAAGGAAAACTTACTGAAAGGAGAATTGATAGTTTTTACTTTTCTGGGGCTAATTGTCAGACTGGTAGTAAAGATTGATGATAAAGATATTTATGTTGATATGCTGGAAAAGAATTTTACGAAATTGGAGTTGTCCCGGAGAGATCAGGTAGAACTCTATTTCCCTCCTGACGGCTTTCTGATTTTTACAAATAAATAAGAGGAGTACTCATAATGTCAACTGTTTCAATAGAAAACCCTGCCGGTCGTAAACAGAAGGTAATAAGTGAAAAATTCCTTGTTTATCTTGTCGGGGGACTTATAGGTGCTTTTCTCATTATATTTATGCTGATACCTGTTGGGAATATTCTTCGTTTGAGTATGACCCGGTACAGTACAGAGGCTCATGATTTTGTGGGAAAATTCACGCTTACAAATTTTGTCTCATATTTCAGCAAACCGGTTATGGTTCAATCGTTGTACCATAGCTTATGGATAGCCGTTTGGTCGACAATAATTACAACCATACTGGCATTTATGTTTGCCTATGGTTTAACGCGAACAACAATCAAATGGAAAAAGGCTCTTTATTATATTGCCATGGTACCGCTGATCGCCCCGTCTTTACTCCAGGCAATGGCGCTCATCTCGCTTTTCGGCTCTAACGGCCTTCTTACCCAACTGCTTCACCTTAAATGGAATATTTATGGGGCCAACGGTATTATTATATCTGAGATACTTTACTGTTTCCCCCACGCGATGGTTATTCTCTACACATCGCTTTCTGCTGTTGATTCAAGACTTGATGAAGCGGCGGCAAGTCTCGGGGCGTTGGGCATAACTACTTTCTTTAAAATAACAATTCCTACAACAA
>CAYSXD010000175.1:0-5182 GCA_964434925.1 uncultured Spirochaetaceae bacterium | reverse complement strand
AGCAGGAATAGCCGCAGGGCTGGCAACAGTCGTTTTGGGACAGATGCTTGTTTCGGTATTTATTGACACTAACGGGATAGGCGGCGCTGCTCCAATAGCATTATCCTTCCGCAGGATAGCGGGAATGCTGCTTCTCGGTGTATCCGTCTATCTGCTGTTGCCGAAAAAATAATACGGCCATTTCTATTTAAATGCAACAACGTAATGAAGCGGTGCTTTAATAACCAGAATCTTTATCAGCGGTATGCTGAACTTTACCGTATGCGAGTCTAATTTTTTACCGCCGGACTGACTCGAAATGGTGCCGTCAACCGTAACTGTTATATCCAGCATGGAATCAATAATTCCCTGACGGCTCTCCTTTCCAAGAGCATATTCCATCATATCAAGATAGTCCGCTTCTGAAATGTCCTTATTTGCCAGAGGGCCGAAGTTTTTCACAAGAGGACTGTTCATTGACGGATTATCGTTAAAAAGAGATTCCAAAGTCCGATAGTTTATATCCACTGTCAATGTTGACAAATCACCATTATTGGTAAAGGAAAAAATACCGGAGTTCTTTGTTTCTCCTCCGTTGGTAACGGCCGTGTTTATATCCGAAAACGTAAAAGAGCCAACAAGTTTGTCAGGGGAAGGAGATTCAAGCTTTTTTAAAACAACACCTTTCCGTTTCGAAAAATCTTCCTTCAACTTAGCAATATTGAAAAAAGCCCCGTCTTTCGGTTTTGTCTGGTCACCCGAAGGCACAAGTTCAGACAATTGCGAGGCCACATCTGTAAAATAGGGAGCAAGTTTCATTTGAAAATCAACGCTGCCTGATCCATTTCTGTTAAGAATGATATTCTGCTTCATGGCACATGATGAGATAAGACCTATTGCAAGAACAAAGGACATATATAAAGCGACAAATTTTGGAATTTGTTTCAACTGAAAGCTCCTTGGATTAAGTTGGGTACGAGTCAATATATCACACCGCTTTATATACGACAAGCAATGAGAAAAGAAGAACAAGTATTGATAGACTCAGTTCCAGCCATTTTGATTTTGTTTTAAGAGACAATCGGCTCCCCGTACGGGAACCTATAACTGCACCAGCTGTCGTAAAGAGTGCCGGGACTATGTACAGGTCTCCTCTTCCCCAATATACAACCAGCCCTGATAGAGCGGTAAATATGGTAACAAGAAGGGACGTTGCAATTGCTTCATGTATATCAAGTCCCAACGCTTTTAAAAAAGGGGGAAAGAGAGATCCACCGCTTCCTCCACGCATCCCCGTTATCAAATTCAGCACTACCGCACCAATCGATGAGTTGCAGAACGAAGGTTTTAATTTAGCGGCCATTCCCGGTGCTATTTTGTACAGATAAACACCCAGTATGGTTATGCTGGATATGATAACAAAAACAATAGCGAGCATTAGTGTTGAGAAATTTCCGGCAAGCAACGCCCCGCCAGCCGATCCAAGAATTCCGCCAACTATTAAACCAATTGCCATCTTCTTTTTAATATTCTTCCGATGGGTAAAGGCTCCAACAGCAGATGAAAAAGGAATAACAAAAAGATTTATGCCGAACGCTGAAATAAGAGGCACACCCACTAGATTTAACAGCGGGATCCGGATTGATCCACCGCCTATGCCGAACATACCGCTCATAAAACCGGAAAACAAGCCTATTCCCAAAAACAAAAGATACTGTAAAATAGTTTCCATAATAATCCTATCCTATACAGTCTTTTACAACCTGAATGAGTGACGAATCAAAATTATTATAATAAAGCACAGGTGCCCGGAAAAGAGGAAGTTTCCCGCGGGAGTTCATTGGAATTAATAATTCAAAATCATCCCGATAATCCTTCCAGTCAATAAGAACAGGAACTTCCAGTCCTTCCGCCACACACGCTTCAAATGATTCATACCAGATAACCTCACCAAATAGCGGAATAAATTCACTAAGCGTGTTTTTATTAAGGTACGTTTTTACCGTAAGCTCCTTAAGCTGTGAAACAGGTATCCCGTTCTTTTGTTTGAAGACCATAGTATACCCTTCCCGGAGAATTTCCCGCCTTGTCTCTTTATCAAGCTCCTGCTGTTTTGCATATCGTCCTATTAAAACTCCATTAACATCGCCGTAGCGCAGTGCAGCAAGAACCTGTGCGGCACTTCCCATTTCAATCATAGTTACCGCTTTCACCGAGGTACTTATTTTATCGGCAAAAGGTGCCATTGTCGGGCAGTACGCAATATTTTCCATTAGCTGTCTCCTTTTCAACATTATTCCGCATTTATACTATTACTCATTTCAGTTAAACATTTTTCATCCTGCAAAAACAGGTCATACGTTGAAAAATCCATCTTCATGACAAGCGGTATTATAAGCGATTCATCCCAATTAATTCTGTACATTACCGATTTTCCCTTCCGTTGATCAGTAACAAGCCGGGCTTCTTTCAAAATTGACAGATGCTTTGAAACGTTATACTGCTGCTCATGCAGGACAGTGGTTATAGTACAGACAAATAACCCTTTTGAGCGGATACTGAGCAGATGTAAAATCCTCAGTCTGAGTGTACATGCTGCAGCTTTTAGTTTTAATACTTCGTCAATCATACTTCCTCTCTTATGCCAAAATACGCATATGTTATATATTTGTCAAGAGAAAGATAATGCTGTAAGAAATATCTAAATGATGTTCCCTTTTTAAAGGCGGGCTAAAAGTAATAACTCAATTTCTTTCCTTGTTAATTCAACAGGGGTATTCTTTAACGAAATATTTCCGGCAGCTTTTTTCAATTCTTCTTTTGTAAACCCGTAATTTCCAAGCCGCTTTATTTCATACTTTTCTATCCAGTGGTTAAGACGTTTAACAAGCCCCACGCAGTTATCTACTATACTGCCTTCGTCCTTTCCATTAAGTGCAATACCTGCACGGGAATAGCGTTTTAACACAGAGGTATCCCAGCCTTTGGACGAACTTATTTTCTCAATAATCCTTTCGGTAGCTCTTCCTACAAGAGTACCGCATACAACACCGTGCGGAATATGATGAAGCGCTCCAAGGACTGATGCTGCTCCATGCACAATCCCAAGACCCGCATTTGCCAGCGCAATACCGGACAGGTATGCCGCGAAAGCCATCGAACCCCGTGCTTCAACATCCTTTCCTTCCTCAACAGCCCAGGGGAAACTTTTGCCGGCAAATTTCAACCCTTCAAGAGCTATTGAATCTGTATACTTGTTTGCACCTGTGGAAACATACGCTTCAATGAGCTGCGTAATGGCATCAAGACCGCTAGCAGCAGTAACATCGGAAGGGCATGAAGTAATAAGCTCCGGATCCAGAAATACGCAGTCAGGTATATACTTTTCATGCCGAAGAGATTTTTTGAATCCGGCCGGGCCTATTTTACTAATTACCGAATTTTTTGTTGCTTCAGAGCCGGTTCCCGACGTTGTGGGAACACAGAAAAGCGGTTTCCGTTCCCCTGTCGGTGTTCTGCTCCCAACATCCTCGAGATAATCAGTAATACTTCCATCCATGCAGAGCAGTGCAGCAATTGCTTTGCCAGCATCAAGAACAGTCCCTCCGCCGACTGCAACAACTGCATCAACCTCTTTCCTGCGAAGCTCATGCACAATTGCATCAACGGTATCGGGATCATTTTCACCCGAAGCGGTAAAATGGTTATAGGAGATTTTCAATTCGTGGAGTCTGTCTGTAAAAACTTTCCAGTTTCCGGTTTTAACAAGCGAATATTTACCTGTAATAACCGCAATGGAATGAAATGATTTCCCGGAAAGTTCATCGGGAAGGGAAAGGAACACACCCTCACCATAATGTAATTTTGGTGTTGTACTGCATACAAACGAATTCATAGTATATATGTATATAATATTGATCCCTTTGTCAAATGTTCAAATATGAATTATAGTATCTCTATGGAAAAAAAAGAATATAAAAGACCGACCTGGGATGAGTATTTTATGGAAGTGGCCGATGCAATATCTAAACGTGCCACCTGCGACCGGGGCAGAAGCGGCTGTGTTATAGCAAAAGATCGCCAGATACTTGTTACCGGATACGTGGGATCTCCCCAGGGGCTACCCCATTGTGATGATGCAGGCCATCAGCTTAAAAAAGTAATTCATGAAGACGGGCACGTATCAACTCATTGTGTCCGAACCGTTCACGCTGAGCAGAATGCAATCTGTCAGGCGGCAAAGAGAGGTATTGCCATTGACGGAGCCACGTTGTATTGCAGGATGACTCCCTGCCGGACCTGCGCTATGCTTATTATCAACTGTGGAATACAGAGAGTAGTCTGTGAAATGAAATACCATGCCGGTGATGAATCCGAGGAGCTTTTCTCGCAGGCAGGCGTGAACCTTGAATACATGAGTAGTGAAGTATTAACGTACAGGAATCAGTAACAGCTACTTTTTTGCGTGTATACCGGGTAAAAAAATCTCTTTTTTATCAGGGTCGGTATTTTCACGATAGAAGACCGCGATATTACCAATAACAACAATTAATAAAGATTTTGTTTTTTTCGCTGCTAATCGTGAGAGTGACTGCTTTTCATCCTTAAAATCAATAAACTTTACTTTAATAAGTTCATGATCCTCAAGAGCTTTATCTATTGTCTGAGTAACTTCTTCTGTTAAACCGTTTTTACCCAGCATCACAACCGGTTTTAAATCGTGAGCTTTCTTCCGTAGAAAATTACGCTGATATCCTGTAAGTGTTATCATTATTCAATCCTTTTCCGGTACCATTAAGGGAAATCTATTCCCAGCCATTTTGCGGGATCTGCCATTTTCTGATCAATTAACCCTATGGAAACCTGAGCTGTTGTCTCCGCTATTAGGTAGGGAACCTTATTCAGTGTAAAACGCGCCCCTTTGCCGTCAACAGCGACACCCGCCAGGCTATGACTATACACGGAAGATACCATAAGAATGGCATCAATACCATAGTGCTTTAAAAGAATAATATATAATAGGGCCCGGGAATCACAATCTCCTTTTTCCTGAACAAAACAGGTAACAGGGCTAAGAAAATCAGAGAGAGTACCGGTCCTGTAGTACTTATAATCCTGTATCCAGGAGAGAAGAAGTGCACTTTTTTCCAAATTTGAAGTTGATAAAAAAAAGCAGGAAAAAAAGATTTTTCAATTGGAAAAT
>CAYSXD010000174.1:0-5197 GCA_964434925.1 uncultured Spirochaetaceae bacterium | reverse complement strand
AGATGAGGAACCATTAGATTCCAATATTTCAGAAACAATCCTGATAGTATAGGGAAAATCTTTCTTATCCGGTAAGACTGCCTTTATTGCACGATATGCAAGGTGTCCGTGTCCAATTTCACGCCTTCCGGTACTTAACCTTCCTGTTTCTCCTACTGAGTATGGTGGAAAATTATAATGGAGCATGAAGTTGTTAAACGATTTTGCTCCATCAATATTATCCTGCATCTGTTCGTCATAGACGGTTCCCAGTGTAGTTACTGCAAGGCTCTGTGTTTCACCCCGTGTAAATAACGCGCTGCCATGAGTTCGTGGAAGTACATCAATTTCACAGGTTATCTGTCTGATATCTTCAACACCTCTGCCATCCGTTCTAATACCTTTTTCAAGTATTGATTTGCGAACAATATCAGATTCAAGTTTTTCAAAAAGTTCAGAAAATAATTTACTGTTTTCTTCATTTAACGAGTTCTGAAATTTTTCACGTGCCTGTTCTTTCACTGCTTTTATAGCATCATACCGGTTAAACTTTCCTTTAACAAAGCATGCTTTCTCAATAAGAGGATAAGCATAGGCTTTAATATCCTCATACGAAGGAAGAGTAATGGTGATTTCAGACAGAGGAAGCTTCTCCTTTCCTGCGAGATGAGCTAATTCCCTCTGACATTTACATATATCAATAATTGCTGGTTTAGCTAAATTAATGGCTTCCAGCATTAAATCTTCACTAACTTCTTTTGCTCCACCCTCGACCATCGTTATTCCGTTTTCAGTGCCGGAAACAATTATCTCAAGCTGACTTTCGGCAATTTGCTGAAAAGATGGATTAAGAATAAGCTCTCCATCAACACTTGCGACACGTACAGCACCAATAGGACCGTCAAAAGGAATATCAGAAATATAAACTGCAGCAGCAGCTGCGTTCATTGCCACTATATCGGGTGGATTAATCTGGTCCGTTGATATTGTTGTAGGCACAATCTGGATTTCTCTTCCAAAAGCCTTGGAAAAAAGAGGACGCATAGGCCGGTCAATTAAACGACTGACAAGAATTTCCTTATCTTTAGGACGTGCTTCCCGTTTTAAAAATCCTCCGGGAATTTTACCTGCCGCATAAAACTTTTCATTATATTCAACCTGGAGGGGAATATAATCAAGCCCCTCAATGGGTGAATTTCCACAGCATGCAGTTGCTAAAACTGCGCTGCCCTCATACCGTGCAAAAACTGCACCATTGGCTTGCTTAGCCATTCGGCCTGTCTCAAGAATGAGATCATGGCCTCCTAAATTTATTTTTACTTGTTGAATCATTCAGTTACTTCCTGTTTATTATTTTCGCAGATTAAGACGCTTGAGAATTGCCCGATAGCCCTCAAGGTTATTTTTTCTGAGGTATTTTAAAAGCTTTCTCCTCTGGCCAACAAGTTTTAACAGCCCTCGTCTGCTTGCGTGATCTTTTTTATGTACTTTAAAGTGCTCAGTAAGCTCTTTAATTCGTGTTGTTAACAGAGCAATTTGGACTTCGGTTGAACCGGTATCTTTATCGGTGGATCCGAATTCAGTAATAATTTCTATTTTTTGTTCTTTTTTTAAAGGCATATTATACTCCTTACAGTCTATCTGTATTAAAAATTATGCGGGAATAGATGGTTTCAGCCCTTAGGTTCAGTTTTAGATGTGTATTATCGATAATACACAAAGCCGGTACATTTTCTTTTCCCGTAAGTAATACCTCATACTGTCCTTGTGGCGGAAGGACCTGATGTATTGCTTGTTTATCTATAATAATGGTTTTTTCATCCGGGCACTGAGGGACAGTGGCAATGTCCAGCGAAAAAACTCGATCCAGCATACTTTTGGCTTCTATCATTTTACCTGCAAGAACAGCTTCACGTATTCTAGTGCTGCTTACTATTTTATTGTTATAATAGGCCATACTGCTAATATCTACTTCTACAGGTTCATTTTTAAGAATGGAACGTGCATCAAATGAACTTGTTTCTCCTTTATCACCAAATCTAAAATTTTCTCCTAAAGCAATATATTCCAAATTACAGCTATTGAGTAAAACTTTAAGAAAATCCTTACCCGACAGTCTACTAAATTTGTAAGAAAAGTCAATCACAATAATAGTATCAACACCAACCTCATGGAGTAATTCTGTTTTTTGCTCCAATGTAGAAATATTCCCAGGGAAGGAATGATCACCAAAAATGATCCTGGGGTTAACATTAAAGGTAAGTACACCGGAAAGAGTATCCTTACGATTAAGAACTTTTTGTATAAGCTTTCGATGCCCCAGGTGGACGCCGTCAAAAACACCCATGGTAAGTGAAACAGGGTTGTTATAAAGTGCATGCCGGGAAACAAAGTCATCCCATGAAATTACCATACGGCATCCTTTGAAATGAAATTATATCTAATAACACCTTCGTTCCGATGGATCAAAGCAATAAAAATACTCTTATGGAAAAGAGCAAAATAACTAAAAGAATTATCTAAAGTCGGAAACATTTCTTTTTTAAGAGTTCCCCCATTCCTCAGGATGGGAAGAATAATATAATCAACTTTTAGTACTTGTATATCAGGTAATAGATTAAACAATTCTTCATCATGAACAAGATGCTCCGAAGGTATAAAATTTTCCGGTAAAACAGTATTTTCAATGGCAACAGGCCCAACCTTTGTTCTTTTTAGTGACAATACATAAGCACACGAATGTGACTTTTCTCCCACATCCCTTGCAAGAGAGCGGACATATGTACCTTTCGAACAACGTACCCGTACAGACAAACAGGGTGGATCCCATTTTTGTATGATAAAATTATGAATAGTTACCTTTCTGGATCTGAGGACAGGAGTTTCCCCCTTTAAAGCTCTTTTATATGCTCTTTCACCATTAATATGAATCGCAGAATAGAGAGGTGGAGTCTGGTTTATCTCTCCGGTAAAAGTACTGATAACTTGTTTTATTTCTGATAACTGAGGAGTAACAGCAGTTTTAATAATATCTCCCTCAGGATCAAGGGTATTAGTTTCTTTACCAAAATAGAATACTGCTTCGTATTCTTTATCCATTCCACTAAAAAAATCAGCCAATTTTGTCATTTTTCCGCTTAAAACTAATAATATACCCGAAGCAAATTTGTCCAGTGTACCGGTATGACCGATTTTATTTGTTCCGAGTTTATTTTTAAGCGTATTCAGAGCCTTAAATGAAGTAATACCTTCAGGCTTTTGTAAGAAAATTATCCCTGATTTTGTATCAGTCAAGAAGACAATTCCTCAATGAGAGACATCATTTTTATACCATTCTCAATTGAATGATCGGCAAAAAAAGACAATTTTGGAGTATTTCTCGTTTTAAGTCTTTTTGCCAAACGTTTTTGAATAAAACCTGCAGCGTGATTTAAAGCTTCAACCGTTTTTTCTACTGCAGCATCTTTTTCATAACTGGAAATATATATTTTTGCGTAATTAATATCTTTCGAAACACTCACTGAGGTTACAGATACCATGGAGCTAACACGGGGATCTTTAACAATCCCCATGACAATCATTGTTCCTATTTCTTCCTGAATTAATGCCTGTATACGTTTTAAACGTACATTATCACTCATGTGTTTATAATTTCCTTGCGATCTCTTTTACTTCAAAGGCTTCAAAAATATCTCCTATCTGAAGTTCATTAAAATTCTCAATTCCAATCCCGCATTCAAACCCTTCAGCTACCTCTTTTGCATCGTCCTTAAATCGTTTTAAAGAAGAAATTTTACCAGTATGGATTTCAACTCCTTCTCTAAAAACGTGAATACTCGAACCTCGTTTAACCTTACCTTTGGTAACGTAGCACCCGGCAATAACGCCTATTTTTGGTACTTTAAAAAGATCGCGTATTTCAACCGTACCAATGTTGATTTCTTTCAGATCAGGAGATAAAAGGCCTTCCATTGCAGATTTAACATCTTCAACAACATCGTATATGATAGTGTACTTTCTAATATCGACCTTCTCTTTCTCCGCAAGGGCCTGAGCTTTAGGAGTGGGCCGAACATGAAATCCTATTATTATAGCATTTGAGGCAGAAGCCAGATTAATATCATTTTCAAGAATTGCGCCTGCAGCAGCATGAATAACATGCAGACGTATTTCTTCTGTGGATAACTTCTCAAGAGAGTTCTTAATAGCTTCAACCGAACCGTGTACATCACCCTTGATAATTACTTTCAATTCCTGAATTTCACCCTCATGGATTGAATCATAAATATTGTCAAGAGTAATTTTCTTTATATTTTTTGCTTCTCCCTGCTTTTCAAGTTCCTGTCGTTTTACTCCGATTTGTTTGGCAATTTTTTCATTTTTTGTCACCTGAAAAGGAGAACCCGCATCCGGAACACCGGTAAATCCAAGAACTTCAACAGGAGTTCCCGGAGTAGCTTCTTCAATACGATTTCCATGATCATCAAATAAAGCACGGACTTTACCATTAAAAATTCCCGCAACAAAAGCATCACCAATTTTTAACGTACCATTTTGTATGATAATACTGGCAGCTATACCACGACCATGATCTATTTTTGATTCAATAACTGTTCCGTCGGCACGAGTAAGTGGGTTTGCTTTTAATTCCAGTAATTCTGCCTGAAGAAGAATCATATCCAGCAATTCATCTATTCCTTCTTTCTTTAGAGCAGAAACATGACAGAAGAGTGTCGAACCTCCCCAATCTTCGGAGAGTAAATCATAATCTGCCAGCTGTTGCTTAACCCGTTCAGGATTGGCATCCGGCAGATCAATTTTATTTATAACAACAATAATAGGTACTTCAGCTTCTTTCGCATGATTAATTGCTTCTATAGTTTGTGGCATAACTCCGTCATTCGCCGCTACAACAAGGAGCACTATATCAGTAATCTGAGCTCCTCTGGCTCTCATAAGAGTAAATGCCTCATGGCCGGGAGTATCAAGAAACACTATATCACCCTTGGGAAGTAAAACCTTGTACGCGCCTATATGCTGTGTAATCCCTCCATATTCTCCGGAAACAATATCAGTCTGCCTGATTGCGTCAAGAAGCTTTGTTTTACCATGATCAACATGACCCATAATGGTAACAATGGGTGGACGTGGAATAAGGTCTTCATCTTTGCTCTTTTCTGTTTCAATTATTGTTTCATCATACAATGAAACCACATTC
>CAYSXD010000173.1:0-5199 GCA_964434925.1 uncultured Spirochaetaceae bacterium | reverse complement strand
CCATAACCGATGCCTGTATCGGCTGGAATGAAACAGAGAAACTTCTTCTATCTGCGGCGGAATCATTGCGAAAAAGATAGAATGCCTGGTTAGCGATGCAGATGCCACGTATAGACTTAAAATCTTACGTCTATACGTGGCACTCTCACAGAATTATTCAGGTATTTTTGCAATGATAGATTTTAATTCAGGTTTTTTTGCTGTTTCTCTTTCAAGATTTGCCGCGCGGACTTTGTTTACGTAGTTTTTATTCTGGAATGAATAGGTGAACCTGGTATGCACATCATAGTTACCATCCATCAGAGCAAAAGTATCTTCTGTCATTACAAGTTCCTCGTCCGTCGGGATAACAAAAACTTTTGTTTTTGAACCTTCTCCCGTTATATCTGTTTCCGCATTGCGGGTATGTGAAAGCATGGATTTATCAGGGTCAGCGGTAATACCGATATTCTCAAGTCCTTCCAGAACCTTTGTCCGGATGGCCGGGGCCATTTCGCCGACACCGGCGGTAAAAACAAGTGCGTCAACCCGTCCAAGCGCGGCAGTGTATGATCCGATATACTTCTTAAGACGATAGATTTCAATATCCAGAGCCAGTTGTGAGCGTACATCACCCTCCTTGGCGGCTTTTTGAATATCACGCCGGTCAATATACTGCCCCGATATGCCAAGAATTCCGCTCTTTTTGTTGAGGGCCTTTTCTATTTCATCCGGTTTCAGTTCTGTTTTATTCATCAGATAAAAAATTATAGCCGGATCAAAATCACCGCTTCTGGTTCCCATAACAAGACCTTCCAGAGGAGTGAGCCCCATGGATGTGTCAACAGAAATGCCATCTTTGACAGCACAAATGCTGGCTCCATTGCCAATGTGACAAATAATCACGTTCGTTTTGAGAGGATCTTTACCGAGCAAAACGGATGTTCTTTTAGCAACATACAGAAAAGATGTTCCATGGTAACCATACCGGCGGACATTATATTTCTCATACCACTCATAGGGAAGGGCATAGATGTATGCTGATTCGGGCATTGTCTGATGCCATGCCGTATCCATAACGGCACAATGAGGTACTGAAGGGAGCACTGACTTTGCTGCTTCTATGCCAAGAATGTTTGCCGGGTTGTGAAGCGGGGCAAGGTCCTGAACTTCTTTAAAGGTGTTCATTGCCACATCATCAATAATAAGCGATTTATTGAATTTCTCACCACCCTGAACTACTCTGTGACCTACTGCTTTTATATCATTCATATCGCTTATAACACCGACTTCCCTGTCAGTTATCGTACTCATTATCAACTGTATGGCCTTTGTGTGATCGGGACAACTTTGTTTTTTTAAATAAGGAGTCATTCCTATTCTATTATGTTCTATGATGCTGTCTGCCTGTCCTACCCGCTCAACAGCACCGCTGGCAAGGACTTCTTTATTTTTCCAGTCGTAAACCTGATATTTTGCCGATGAACTTCCGCAATTTAATGTTAGTATTATCATTTCATCCTCCTGAATGGATACATAATAGCTTTTTTTTATAAAAAGTAAAGTAATGCTCAAGCAGTACTTAAAATTTTTCAGTATATATCTGTATGAAAAAAAGAATATTTGTTTTTTTTCTGATTTTATCTTCTTTGCCGTATGCGGAAGCCTCAGATGCCATGTCAGTGGGCCTTAACAATGAACAGTTAAAAGTACAACTCATCAGATATGATCCGGTATTTGACCTTTCATTAAGTACGGTATATTCATCTTCCACAGCTCAGTATGATTTCGGCTTTTCATTCTATAGTGAGAAATTACGCGCCGGTAAAATCAGTCTCTCAGGGGTGTGGAAGGAACTTTTTAATCCCTTCGGCTATACTGTTACTTCTTCTGTTTACACTGATGAATCAGGGGTAGATAAAGATTTTACCCCAGGCTCAGGGGGCACGTATGGCATTTTTTTATCTTTACCATTGCAGATAGATCTTACCTTCCTGTATCCTTCATTCGGATGGGTAGGAGTAAAAAAAAGTATCCTGTTGGGTTCCGGCAGTTCGCTTACTCTGTTCTCAGCCGTATCGGGTGAGCAATCAATGGATTCTGATTCATGGTCTGAGAAATACTCATTTATGAGTCGTACCCGCCCAATGCATCTTGGCTTTGAGGCAGATATCAGATTTTATCAGGGGATGCTGAGTTTCCTTTTCTTTTCCTCTGGTAATCCGTATTTTCGGTCAGGTAAATTTATGCGGGTATTCTTAAAAACCAGATTTCATGTGTTTTGTTTTTCTCTGCTTTCCGGATATTCAGACAAAGATTATATTCTCCCTTCAGGAGGTTCAGTGGAAGGACATTTTTCTGGGAGCGTCAGGATAGAATATTTTCCTCTTGCGGGAATTTCACTTGCCGTAACGGGAAAGTACCATGTTAATCATCTTCCGGCTTACCCGGTTCATTATACGGAAACCGTAAGAAGTGTCTCTCTTTCCGGAGTATGGGAAAGAGGGCCGTTAAAACTGAAACTGGATGGAGAAAAATACTTCACTGGTCCTGAGTCCGGTCCGAAGGATAATTCATATTCACTGGATGGAAAGATCAGGGCAAAAACCGGACCGGGTTCTTTAACTCTGTCGGTTCTTGAAAAGGGAACGGGGAAAGGGCCATACTTCCGGAAAGGTCAGGTGGAAAGTCTCATCCATTTTGGCCCTGTGTCAGTTCAATTGTCATGTTTTTTGATGATGGACAGAAGTGTTTCCGGTAAGCTGCAGTTCGGAGAGATATTCCGGGTGGAAACGAAACATAAATCGGGACAGATATTTTTTTCCTGTGCTTTTGAGCAATCTGATATATTATCAAAGGCTGCAGGACTTAAGAATTTAAATATTGGATGGAAATCCCGATTCTAATGGTATTGTGAGGTGTCCGTTTACAAACCGAGGAAAATACGAGCTGTTTCAAAATAAATAGAAAGACCGGCAACATCAATCACTGTTGCCATAAGCGGTCCCGACATAACAGCAGGATCATATCCCATTTTGTGAATAAGAAGGGGGGCCAGTGTTCCAATGAGATTACTGATTATAACAACAAGAACGAGTGATACACCAATCGCAAGGGATTGGGAAAATCCCAGTCCGGGTGGAAGCAGAATACTTCGTAGAATAAGCACCAGACCGGTGACAATTCCCATTATAAAACCTATAATAAGTTCTTTAAGAACAATACTCCAAAGTTCTCTGAAATGGATATCTCCCGTTGCAAGACCGCGAATCATGAGCGTGGAAGCCTGGCTTCCAGTATTTCCGCCTGTTTCTGTTATAACGGGCATAAAGATAAAGAGAAACGCGGCGCCCATAATAATATGTTCATAGTGTTTCAGTACATTTGTTGTAATAGTTCCCACAAGGAGCAGAAGGACAAGCCAGGGGACCCGTTTTTTTACCATTCCCCAAATGGATGTGTCGGTATAATCATCCGCGGCTCCTGAAATAGCTCCCATTTTATAAATATCTTCAGTCTGCTCATCCCTGATAACATCCATAATATCATCAAAGGTAATATCACCGAGAAGAAGATTATTCTGGTCAACAACAGGTACCGAGATAAGATCATTGGCTTCAAGTATTTTTGCAACGTCTTCCTGATCGGTATCCTCCCGTACAGAGATAAATTTTGTGTTCATAATAACAGAAATAAGGATTGTATCGTCTGCCGCCAGAATATCTTTTATCGAGACAGTCCCTATAAGCCGCTGTAAGTTATCAAGAACATAAATATTGTAGAGAATTTCAACTTTATCACTATTATTTCTGATAAAATATATAGCCTGTTTTACATTTATAGAAGCCCGTATGGCAAGGTATCTTGGGGTCATAAGACCCGCCGCGTCGTCTTCTTCGAAACGAAGGAGGAAAAGTGTCTCTTTTTTGGCGTTTTCGCTTAAACTTTCCCATACGGAATTTCTTACTTCATGACTGACAGTCTGGACAATATCCACAAGGTCATCCGGTTCCATTTCCTTAAACAGTTCTTTTTTATTCTGGGCTGAAAGGGAATGTATTATCCGTTCCTGTTCTGCGTCGGGAAGTTCAACTATAAGGTCCCTCTTTTGTTCAAGCGGAAGATAAATAAAAATGATATCGGCTTCTTCTTCAGATAATATCCGCCAGTTATCAATAAGTTCAATAAGATCAATATTCTGAAGAAACTCTTTAAGTTCATTTGGTTTCATTATCTTGTAAAATTCCCGAAAGTGTTCAACCCAACTGCTCATAATAAAACCTCCTTATTCCCAGTCACCTATAAACTGAATTTCACATTCAAGCTTTATACCCAGTCTGTCTTCCGCTTTTAAGGAGCAAAGGGTAATAAGTTCCCGGACATCTTCTGATGTTGCCGCTCCTCTGTTGATAATGATATTACCATGAAAATCCGCGATCTGAGCACCGCCTTTCTTTATCCCATTCAGCCCGAGAGAATCCAGAAGAGCACCGGTCGGTTTACCGAAAGCTCTGTTGTTTTTAAATACTGAACCGGCACTGGGGTAGAGAAAATGCCCCTTTTTCTCCCTGTCATCCTTATGAGAACACATTTCCCGATGAATTGTTTCCGCATCTCCTGCTTTTAAAAGGAAATCTCCGCCTAAGATTATGCTGTCAGTGCTCTGAAAAAAAGATTTCTTGTAACCGAACGTTTTTTCTATTTCACTTTTTTTCAGATATTTAACGGTTAAGTTTGAATCCAGGTACTCCACCGATATAAGCACATCTGAGAGAGACGCACCGTAACACCGGGCATTCATCCAGAGTGATCCTCCCACACTACCCGGCATTGCATACATAAACTCAAGTCCCGATAAATTATTTTTTTCGGCAGTTTCCGCGACAGTACTTATTCGTGCACCACTCTGTGCACTGCAAACCGGTCCGCGACAGGTAATCCGGGAGAAATAATTCATATCAATGACAATTCCTCTGATTCCCCTGTCGGATACCAGAATATTTGCTCCTCCACCGAGAATAAAATATGGTATACGGTACGTTTTGCAAAGCGAAAGTATTTTTATGAGATCCTCTCTGATTCGCGGTATAATAAAATAATCGGCAGACCCACCCGTTTTAAATGTCGTATGCAGAGACATGGGCTCATCTATTTTGAATCCACCGACTATATTGATTTTTTCCAGTTTATTACGTACATTTACTTTCACGATTCTATCAT